>JBICIB010000913.1:0-7901 GCA_043101415.1 Planctomycetota bacterium JB042
GGCGGGAGCTGAAGCCGGTGATTTTCATCCGCGCCACGGTCGAGCTCGACCGGGTCGAGGTCGCGATCGTCGTGCCGTTCGCGGCGCTGACGGAACGGAAGGGGACGACCGGCGTCTTCCTGCTCGACGAGGACGGCCGGCACGTCCGGTGGCGGCCGGTTCGGGTCGGCGTGAAGGAGGCGAAGCGGGTCCAGATCGTCCCGGTCGACGGCGACCCTCCGTCCGGCCGGGTGGTCGTCCTCGGTCAGCACCTCGTCGACGACGGCTCGGAGGTGGTGATCCCCGCCGAGGCCGGGCCGGGGGCGGACGGCGCGGCGAGCGTCGAATGAACCTCGCCGGCGCGAGCGTCCGCCGCCCGATCTTCACCACGATGGTCACGCTGATCGTCGTCGTGATCGGCGTCGTCTCGATGGACCGCCTCCGCATCGACCTCCTCCCGGCGATCGAGCTCCCGACGATCACCGTGCGGACGGACTACGAGGGGGCGAGCCCGGAGGTGATGGAGCGCCTCGTCACGCAGGTGATCGAGGAGATCGTCGCCACCGTCCCCGGCGTGGAGGAACTGACCTCGACCTCGTCCGAGGGGGAGAGCCAGGTGCGCGCGCGGTTCGCCTGGGGGATCGACGTCGACACCGCGGCGATCGACGTCACGTCGCGGATCGAGTCGGAGATGAACGAGCTCCCCGACGAGATCGAGCGCCCCCGGGTCAGCAAGTTCGACGTCCAGTCGTTCCCGATCGTCCTCCTCGGCGTCTCCGGCGACCTCGACCCGGTCGAGCTGACCCGCCTGGTCGAGGACCAGATCCGGTACCGGTTCGCCCGGATCCCCGGCGTGGCGCAGGTCGATCCGTGGGGCGGCTACCCGCGCGAGGTCCGGATCGAGCTCGACCCCGACCGGCTGAAGGCGCTCGGCCTGCCGCTCGACCTCATCCTCGACGCGGTGCGCGACGCCAACCTCGACCTCCCGACCGGGAAGATCGACGAGGGGCGCCACGAGATCACCCTCCGGGCGCCGGCCGAGTTCCGCGGCCTGGGGGAGATCCGCGACACCGTGCTGGTCGAGCGCGAGGGGGGCGCGATCACGCTCGGCCAGGTCGCACACGTCCGCGACACGTACGAGAAGATCACGCGCATCGTCCGCGTCAACGGCCAGCGCGGCCTCCGGATCGCCATCCGCAAGGAGGCCGACGCGAACACCGTCGAGGTGTCCCAGCGGATCCTCGACGAGGTCGAGGCGGTGCGGACGGCGTTCCCCCAGCTCACGATCGTCCCGGTCTCGAACCAGGGGAACTTCATCGAGCGGTCGATCTCGAACGTCGCCCGGTCGGTGCTGTACGGCGGCGGGCTCGCGGTCCTCGTGCTGCTGCTGTTCCTCCGGTCGGTCCGGAGCACGGTCGTCATCTCGCTGGCGATCCCGATCTCGGTGGTCGCGACGTTCGCGCTGATGCTGGTCGGCGGTCTCACCCTGAACCTGATGACCCTCGGCGGGCTCGCGCTCGGGGTCGGGATGATGGTCGACAGCTCGGTCGTCGTCCTGGAGAACGTCTTCCGGCGGCGCGAGGAGCGGCGCGAGTCGCCCGCGACGGCGGCGGTGTCGGGGACGGTCGAGGTGGCGACGGCGATCGTCGCGAGCACGATCACGACCCTCGTCATCTTCCTCCCGCTCGTCTTCGTGCGGGGCGTCACCGGCCTCCTGTTCCGGGACCTCGCGTACGTCATCCTGTTCGCGCTCGTCTGCTCGCTCCTCGTGTCGCTCAGCCTCGTCCCGATGCTCGCCTCGAAGCTCCTGTCGGGCGGGCGGGCGGGCGCGCCGGCCGACGGGGAGCCGCGGCGGCGGGGCCCGGCGGCCGCCTTCTTCCACGCGCTCGACGAGGTGTACCGCGACCTGCTGCGCCTCGTCCTGCGGCAGCGCCTCCTGACGACGTTCGTCTCCGCCGCCGCGCTGTTCGGTTCGCTCCTGCTGCTGCCGCGGATCGGGACCGAGTTCCTCCCGCCGAGCGACGAGGGAGAGGTCCGGGTGACCGGAGAGATGGAGGTCGGGACGAGGCTCGAGCTGGTCGACCGGCAGACGCGGAAGCTCGAGCGCGCGGTCGAGGAGGCGGTCCCGGAGCGGGTCGCGTCGATCGTGACCGTCCAGTCGGACGAGGAGACCGAGGGGGAGATCCAGCTCTCGCTCCCGCCGGCGTCGGCGCGGGACCGCTCGAACACCGAGGTCGCGGCCGACCTGCGCCGGCGGCTGGAGGGGACGATCGCGGGGATGGAGATCCGGACCCGCGCGCCGCAGGGGCAGTTCCTGATGCAGCGCGTGCTCGGGACGGAGGAGGGGATCGCCGTCGACGTCCGCGGGTTCGAGCTCGCGACCCTCGACGTCCTCGCCGCGAAGGTGGCGGAGGGGATCGCGGACGTCCCGGGCGTCACCGACGTCGAGATCACGCGGAAGGCGGGGACGCCGCAGCACGAGATCCGGATCGACCGCGACAAGATCGCCGACCTCGGCCTGAGCGTCCGAGACGTCACGCGGGCGCTGGCGACCGCCGTCGCGGGGTCGCGGGCGGGGGAGTTCCGCTCGCAGGGGAACTCGTACCGGATCCTGGTGCAGCTCGAGGACGCCGAGCGGCGGTCGCTGGACGAGATCCTCGACCTGACCCTGCAGACCGGCGACGGCGAGCAGGTCGCGCTGCGGAACCTCGTCGACGTCGTCCGGAGCAGCGGGCCGCTGGAGATCGCGCGGAAGGACCAGCAGCGCGTGGCGACGGTCACCGCCAACGTCGCGGGGCGCGACCTCGGGTCGGTGGCCGCGGACGTCCGGGTCCGGCTGGACCGGATCCCGCGGCCGGCGTCGTACGACCTCTCGGTGGCCGGGGCGTTCGAGGAGCAGGAGCGCTCGTTCGACGACCTCTTCCGGTCGCTCCTCCTCGCGCTCGTCCTCGTCTACATGGTCCTCGCCTGCCAGTACGAGTCGCTGGTCGACCCGCTGGTCGTCATGCTGTCGGTCCCGGTGGCGTCGGTCGGCGTGCTGGTGACCCTCTTCCTCACCGGCACCACCCTGAACGTCCAGTCGACGATCGGCTGCATCATGCTCGGGGGGATCGTCGTCAACAACGCGATCCTTCTCGTCGACCAGGCCGGGCGGCTGCGGCGCGAGGGGCGCACGACCGACGACGCCGTCGCCGAGGCCGGCCGTCGCCGGCTCCGCCCGATCCTGATGACCACGCTCACCACGATCCTCGCGCTCCTCCCGCTCGCGTTCGGCGTCGGCGAAGGCGCGGACGCGCAGGCGCCGATGGCGCGGGCCGTCGTCGGCGGGCTGACGGGGTCGTCGCTCATCACGCTGGTCCTGATCCCGGCGGTCTACTCGATGGTGCACCGCGAGCGCCGCTCGCGGACGAGGTCGGCGCCGGCCGAGAGCGCCTGACGTCCGTCGAGGCCGGCCGGCGCTCTGTCGGCCTCAGGCGAGCGGGTGTGTACGCGTCTCGCTGACGGGACGGGTCGGGTCGGCCGTGGGGCGAGGGCCTCGACGCCGCGTTCATCGTTCTCTGTCGCGGACTTCACGGAACCGACGGAACCCGCGTCGCGCTTCTCTCGTCCCACTCCGCGTTCGAGATGCGATGGCGGGGATCACCGTTTCCTCGGGAAGGGGAGCGCGGCGTCCGCCGTGCTGCATCGCCTCGGTTCGGGAACGCGCGAGTCCCCCTCACGCACCGGGCCCGTTCGTCGCGTGACGGACGGTTCACGTTCCTGAAACGAGGAGTTCCCATGACCCCCACCCGCACCAGCCTGTTCCTCTCCGCGTGCGCCGGCTCGGCGCTCGCCGTCCTGCTCACGATCGCCGCGTGCCAGTCGGCCCAGGCCCGCTACAACCCGCAGACCGGCGAGGTCGACATCCGGATCGTCGGCGACGACGGGAAGGTCGTCACCGCGAAGGGCCTGGAGGCCGCGCTGAAGCAGGCGATGCAGTACAAGCAGGAGGCCCAGGCCGCCGGCGACGCCGCGGCCGCGGCGGACTGGTCGAACATCATCAACAACATCCTCGACAAGAAGGGGAAGACGCTCGAGGAGGTCGAGGCGGAGGCGCACGCGACGGGGACGGTCAACAGCATGGCGACCGTCGACGGCGACGAGTGGCTCGTCTGGACCTGGGATCCGGACAAGGACCCGGATCCGACGTTCGAGGAGGAGGAGCAGCACCAGCAGTTCGACCAGAACTGAGCTCCCGCTCGCTCTTCCGCGGCGCCGGCTGGCGGGGGTCGGCGCCGCCCCTCTCTCCGTTCTCCATTCCTCTCGATCCGGAGGTCCGACCGTGTCCCGTTCGACCCGGCTCCGCCCGCTCGTCTTCGTCGCCTCGTTCGCCGCCACGCTCGCGGCGTTCCTCCTGCTGGCCGAGCCGCCGCCGACCGTCGCCCTCGACGAGGCGCCGCCGGTCCTCGCCGTCGGGCGCGGGAGCGCGCCGCCCGACCGCCTCCTCGACCCGATCGGCGACGCCGGTCCGGTCGCCGAGACCCGGGTCGCCGCCGCGTCCGACCCGCCCGCAGACTCCGTCGACGCGGACGCCGCCGTCTCCGGCGCCGCCGCGTTCGACCGCGCCCGGTTCGACGCGGCGCTCGACGCGATCGCGGAGACGCGCCCGACGCGCCGCGCCCGACTCCTCTCCAGCAAGCGCGCCTTCCTCGGCGCCCGCCTGGTCCAGGAGCTCCTCGCCGCGGGGACCGGCCCCGGCGGCCTCGCCGCGTCGCTCGAGCGGCTCGAGGTCGAGACCGACCCGCTGCTCCAGGCGGTGCTGCTGCTGCACGTCACCGCGTTCGAGCACGACCCGAGGGCGCTCGCGGCGCTCGATCGGGCGGCGGCGTCCCTGCTCGCCGATCCGTCCCGTCCGGTGCCGGCGCAGGTCGCCGTCGACGGCCTCCTCGCCGCGATGGGGCGGCAGGGGGTCGAGCCGTCGCGCCTCGTCCACCACGTCGCGGCGACGACCGACGACCCGATCGTCCTGCGGGACCTCTGGCTCGGGCTCGCGAACCACGGCTTCGACTTCGAGGCGAGCCGCCCGCTCCTCGAGGCCGGCCTCGCGCACGCGTCGGCGGCCGCGCGGTTCGGCGCCGCCGAGTCGCTCCGGATGTTCGCGCTCGACGGGCGTCTCTCGCCGGCCGAGTTCGTCGCGGAGTTCGGACCGATCGTCCTCGCGGAGTCGGACCGGAACAACCGGCTCCTCTTCCTCGAGACGCTCGGCGCGGTCGGCCGGGACGCCGCGACGCCGACGCTGCTCGCCCTCGCCCGCTCCGAGGAGGCCGACCCGGAGGCCCGGCGGCTCGCGGCCGCGTCGCTCGCGCTGCACGGGGGGGAGGAGACCGCCCTCACGTACTGCCGGGAGGCGCTCCTGGCCGCGGACCCGGACGGCCGGCGGGCGGCGATCACGGCGCTCGGCGCGCTTCCGTCCGCCGCCGCGACCGAGGCGTTGGTCGAGCTGGTCGCGGCCGCCGCCGCGCCCGAGGAGCGGAGGGAGGCGCTGCGGGCGCTCGAGGGGAAGCAGGACGCGCCGGTCGACCCGTTCCTGGCCGCGGTCGGCGCCGACGACGAGGAGCTCCGGCGGACCGCGAGCCGGCACCTCCTGCTGGTCGACGAGGCGTCGCTCCCCGAGGCGGACCGCGCGCGGCTGAAGGAGTGGCGGCACGCGAGCGCGCGCGACGCCGCCGACCCGCAGGTCCGGGCCGACGCGGCGATGGCGGCGTTCCTGAACGACGGCGCCGACGGGGAGGCGCTGCTCGAGGAGCGCCTCGCGGCCGACCCGTCGCCGACCGTGCGGGGGAGCGCGGCGTCCGCGCTCTTCCTGACGCGGTGGGCGCGCGGGGACGAGGCCGCGCTCGCGCGGCTGGAGGACGTCGTCGCGAACGAGTCGCCGTCGGTCCGCGGTCGACTCCGCGGCCAGCTCGAGCGGATCCGGGAGCTCCGGCCCGACGAGATCCGGACCGGCCTGGAGGAGCAGCTCCGGATGCTCGGCTTCGTCCGCTCGGTCGCCGAGGCCGGCCCCGGGACGAAGGACGTCTTCGGCCGGCAGCACCGGCTCGTCGAGCGGCTCCTCGCGCGCATGGGCCCATGAGACGACGCCGGATCGGAGCGACGTCGCTCGGGCTCGCCGCGGTCGTCGCCGCGACGGGCTGCCGCGCTCCGTCCCCGTCGTTCTCCGACGTCGACGCCGGACTGCGCGGGCTTGGGGTCCGCACCGTGCTGCTGCGGGACCGGGTGTCGCTCCACTCGCCGTTCGGCGTCGCGGACTCGGAGCGCCTCGCGGACGTCGTGGACGACGAGCGGTCGCTCGTCGCAGGCGCGCTCGGCGTCGCCGACGATCGTCCGGTGCCGGTGCTCCTCCGCCCGGCGCCGGCCGGCGAGGGGACGTCGCTCGTCGATCGGGTCCTCCCGAGCGAGGACGGCGCGCGCGGCTTCGCGTCGACGTCCGGGGCGGTCGCCGTCTCGGTGGCGGTCGGCACGCCCGACGCCCCCGGCCCGCCGCCGTTCGTCGACCGGGGCGTCCTCCGGCACGAGCTGACGCACGCGCTCGTCCGACGGGCCGGACTCGACCTCGAGCCGTGGCTGAACGAGGCGACGGCGACGGTCGTCGCGGCGAGGCTTCGGCGGGGCGACGGACGGCTCGCGGTCGACCCGTTGCCGGCGTACCTGCTGCGGGCCCGGAGCGTCGCGCCGTCCGTCCGCCTGGACGACATCCTCGACTGGCGCGCCGACCGGTCGGTCGGGGCCGCGGCGGCGGACGAGCCGGGCGGGGGGGAGGTGGCGCTCTACGACTTCGCCGGGTCGCTGCTCCGGTTCGAGCTGGAGCGGGGCGACGGTCGCGGTCTCCTCGACGTCGTGCGCGACCTCGCCGCGAGGAGCCGCTCGTCGTGGCGGGCGGAGGAGGCGGCGTGGAAGGCCTGGCTCGACGAACTCTCGCTCGCGGACCGGCTGGCGGCGCAGTTCGGGTCGGACGTCGAGGCGGTCCGCACGGAGGCGACGTCGCGCGCGCTCGAGGCGGCCGAACGGTTCGGCGCCGACGCGCTCGGCGCGCGGTTCGACGCCGCCGTCGTCGACCGGCTCGTGGCCGCGCCGACCGACCTCGCGGCGACGAGGTTGCTGCTGACGCATCGAGCGGAGCGGCTCGCTCCCGCGGAGATCGAGCGTCTCGAGGCGTCGGGCGCGGCGATGGCGCGCGTCGTCGCGCTGGCGCTCCGGAAGCGGCGCGGCGAGGAGGTCCCCGACGACGTCGCGCGGGCCGCGCTCGACCGGCTCGCCCCGGAGGAGGCGGGGTTCGCGTTCCCGGCGCGGAGGGTGCTGCTCGGATCCCGTAGCGAGCGGCCCTGAGCGGTTCGAGCGGCCCGGGCGCGAGTCTCCGCGGCCGACCGCGCGAATCGTGGAATGCCCGCCGGGTTCGGGGGGAGATCCGGGCGGCGCATCTCTACCCTCGGTCGTTTCGAACGTGAAGTCGGCGCCTCGCGACGGAGTCTCGGCATCCCTCGAGACCGCGTTCGGTCCGCGCACGATCCGCTCCCCGAGTTCGAGCCCGCCCGCGCGGCGAGGCTCGTCGGCGGCGCATCGGCCCGGCCGGACGCCCGACCCGTCGCGGTCGACTTCGCACCGTCCGATGGACCCGGGAGGTCGAGTGGCATGATCGGTTCTGGAGACGGCGCGCGTGGAGACCTCGTCCGGCCCCCGCGCGGAGCGAGGGCGGCCGGACGGTTTCGGCGGGCGTGGGTCGCCGTCCCCCTGACGCTCTCGGCCTGCGTGGTCGGCCCCGACTACGAGCCGCCCGAGACGCGGCTCCCCCCGGAGTGGGCGGCGCGGCTCGACGACGACCTCTCCGTCGGCGACGCCGCGCTGTCGCGCTACTGGGAGGAGCTCTCCGACCCGCTGCTCGACCG
>JBICIB010000914.1:0-14793 GCA_043101415.1 Planctomycetota bacterium JB042
GGCCGGACATCAGGGTGTACCGCCACGGCGCGTGCTCGCCGTGGATCGCCGGCAGGGAGTCGCCGTACGTCACGGCCACCCAGTAGGCGCCGGTGACCAGGAGCCCGCCCACAGACGAGAACGCCTGCGTGTACCCGAGCACCGCCTCGCGCCGGCGCTTCTCCGGGAACAGCTCGGCCAGCCACGCCACCGCGGCGACGAACTCGACGCACACCCCGATGAAGGTCGTGCAGCGGAGCACCAGCAGGCCGGTGATCGAGGTGACGAAGCCGGAGCCGAACGCGGAGAACGAGTAGAGGAGGATGCTCCAGACCAGCACGCGGCGTCGCCCGAACCGGTCGGCGAGGTAGCCGCCGAGCAGCCCGAAGACGCCGCCCGCGAGCGCCGGGACGAAGAAGAGGAGGCCGATCCAGTGGTTGAACTCGGGCGTCCCCGGCCGGATCGCCGCCAGCTCGAGCATGGCCGGCCGTACGATCAGGGGGAGCATCAGCAGCTCGTAGATGTCGAACAGGAACCCGATCGACGCGATGACGCAGACGAGCCACTGGACCGGCGTGAGCCCGCGGCGCTCGGGAGCAGGGTTCGTCATGGCGGGCCGCACCTCCCTCCGCGGGGGCGGATTCTAGCCGCCGGCGCGGAGGTTTCCCGTGGACGCCGTGCGTCGGGGGCCGGAGACTCGAGGGATCCCGAACGACCCCGACGGATCGAAGCCATGACGAGTTCCCGGGACCGGAAGTTCCGGAAGAAGAAGAAGCGCGCCGAGCGCATCCGCAAGGAGAAGGCGGCGTGGCGCGTGAAGCGTCGGCGCGACGATCCCGAGCCGTCCGACCTCGGGCGGGCCGCCCCGGCGCCGCCGCCCGGGATGCAGTTCGAGACCGAGCGCATGTTCCGACGGATGCGGGGACTCGCCGATCCGGACTCTCCGAGCGAGCGGGCGCAGGAACTCGCGTTCCGGGCCATGGACACCGACGACTCCTCCGAGGCGCTCCGCCTCGCCGAGGAGGCGCTGTCCCTCGATGCGGACTGCGTCGACGCGCTGCACGTCCGCGCGCTGTCGAGCGCGTCCGGGGAGGAGCTTCTCGAACGGCTCACGCAGGCGGTCGAGGCGGGAGAGAGGACGCTGGGGAAGGAGTGCTTCACCGAGCACGTCGGCCACTTCTGGGGGCTCGTGGAGACTCGCCCGTACCTGCGCGCGAGGCACAGCCTGGGCGAGGTCCAGTGGAGGCTCGGTCACCGGACCGAGGCGATGGCGCAGTACGAGGAGATGCTGGTCCTCTGCCCGAGCGACAACCTCGGCGTGCGCGACCCGCTGATCGGCTGGCTGCTCGCCGAGGGCGAGTTGGCCCGCGCCCGGCGGGTGCTCGAGCGGTTCGAGGACGACGCCCTCGCGACCATGGCCTGGGCCCGCGTCGCCGAGCGGGTCCTCGCGGACGATCACGAGGGCGCGCTCGAGGCGCTCGCGACGGCGCGCGAGAGGAATCCCCACGCCGAGCGGTTCCTCGCGGGCCGGGCCGAGATCCGGGGGCCGGCTCCCGAGGCGTACCGTCTCGGCAGCCCCGAGGAGGCGGTCGCCGTCGCCTCGGCCCTCACGGACATCAGCGGCCCCGGGTCGCCGTTCCGCGCCTGGCTGGCCGCCCGTCGATGACCTTGCCGTCCGAGTCTCCCCGGCCGTCGGGCGACCGCGGCGAGCCCGCGCGCGACCCGGTCGACACGGCGGCGTTCCGCGCCCAGCTCCGAAGCCTCGACCGCCTCGGGCTCTTGCGCGTCGCGTTCCTCGCGATCGAGCGGCTTCCGGAGGAGACGTGGCCGGAGCTTCTCGGGCTCCCCGCCGGGTCCGACGTGTCTCGCCACGACGGGGCTCGCCCGACGTTGCTGGAGGAGGTGCGCGCGTTCCACGGGGCGGTGCTCCGTCGGGAGTTCCACGTCGAGCTTCGCTGGACGTCGCAGACCTTCGACCTGCTCACGCCCGGGACGGAGGAGTTCGTCGCCGAGTTCGAGCGGCTGTCGCGGCTCGTCCTCGAGCGCGAACGGGAAGGGGGGCACGAGGTCGCGCGCATCGGCCTCGAGCTGCTCCTCGATCTCGTGAAGCGGATCGATGCGGACGATCAGGACCTGCTCTGCTTCATGCACGACGTCGGCTCGGACGCCATCGGGCTCGACGTCGAGGAGTTGCTCGAC
The DNA here is from genome assembly GCA_043101415.1 of Planctomycetota bacterium JB042. Classification (GTDB taxonomy): domain Bacteria; phylum Planctomycetota; class B15-G4; order B15-G4; family JADJEK01; genus JAUIEL01. The sequence continues at coordinate 2,179 of JBICIB010000914.1, forward strand.
GCGCAGCTCCGCTCGCTCGCCGCGACGGCGGAGCCGCGGGAGTTCGCCCTGGAAGTCGGGAGTCTGCTCGACGAGCTGGAGGTCGCCTGCGCCGCCCGAGAGACGTGGTGGGAACGAGCCGCCGCCGCGGCGACCGGTGCGCAAGAGAAAGCCCTGCGGCGACTCGTTCCCGCTCGGGATCCCCGGCGCTGAGGCGTCCGGGCGCCTCTCCGCTCACCGACGGTCGACGTCGTCGTCCGCGTCGTCGTCCGGGTCCTCGTCGACCTCCTCCAGGTCCGACGGGTGGTCCTCCGCGAGGAACACCTCCTCCATCGGCTCGTCGGGATGGTCGTGGCAGGCGACGGCGCAGCCGGTGCAGAACCGGTCGAGGAAGGCGCGGAGCGCGTTCTCGAGTTCCTCTCCCAGCTCGGCGGCGTAGTCGCCGAGCGGCGGCCAGCGGTCGAGGAGGAGGGGGCCGAGGTCCGGCGCGTCGCGGCGGCCGAGGCACGCCGACGCGATCTCGATCGAGAGGTCCGCGTAGTCCTGCTCGCGGATGCGGCGGGAGGACGGGACCCGGATCTGGAACGCGTCGAGCGCGCCGAGCGTCGCCTCGGCGAGGTCGAGGATCGCGACGTGCCGGCCGGTCGGCTCCTCGTTCGGGTCGTGTGGAATCCGCTCGCGCAGCATGTCCCGCGCCGGGTCGCCGGGGAGGCGGAGTCCGACCTCGGTCTCGATGTCCGGCGAGCGCGCGAGCATCGCCCCGACCAGCGGAGAGGCGTTCGGGTCGCTCCCCTCGTCGAGCGTCGCCGCGAGCGAGTTCAGCACGCCCGCGCGCTCCCGGTCGCCGAGGTCGGCGCGGAGCCGCGCCATGAACCGGACCATCGCGCGGAGCCGCCGCCGCAGCCGGTCCGGCTCCTCGCGCAGCTCCATCTGGTCGCCGGGCGTGAAGAACCACGACTCGAACGGCCGCTCGCGCAGCAGCTCCTCGACCCGGGCGCGCGTCGGCGCGACGACGGCGGAGGCGGGCGCGGGCCCCGGCTCGTCGGGAACGCCCAGCCGTGCGATCCGGGCGAGCGCGTACCGCACCTCGCTCGGCAACGGGAGCCCGGCGCGCTCGTCCCGCTCGGCGACCTCGCGCGCCAGCGCCACGGCCCGGCCGGGCGACACGAAGGCGCCGTTCCCCGCCACCTCGTCGAGGATCCGCGCGCGGATCCGTCCCGCGTTCGCGGGCGAGAGGTCCGCGGCGACGAACCCGCCGCGCGCCCCGCCGTCGACCGCCGCCACGAGGTTCACGAGCGTCGAGTTCCCGTCCTCCTGGCGGCAGAAGACCGTCAGGCCGAAGGTCCCCGCGCCGTCGCATCCGGAGCAGACCGCCTCCACGTCGCGGCTCTCGGCCGGCCAGCTCGCTCGCCCCTCCGACAGGATCCTCCGGGCGAGCCACGCCTTCGCCGCCGCGCCGAGCCCGAGCGCGCGGAGCGGCTCGTGCACGGTCGCCGGCGGCGTGCCGAGCGCCTCCCGCGCCTCTTCGACCTCCTCGAGGGCCGTGACGTGCAGCTCGGGCGGGAGCTCGAGGAAGGGGCCGAACAACGAATCGACCGTCTCCTTGCCTTCCTCCAGGGTCGTCAGCAGCCTCCGCATGCCCGCCACGCGGATCGCCCGCGCGCCCTCCGCATCGAGCTTCTCGAAGGCCCGGTCCGCGAGCGGCTCGTCGAGCGCCTGCAGGGCGTCGAGCGCGAGCAGCCTCGAGATCGGCGACCGTTCGGACGAGAGCGCGATCGCCTCGAGCTTCTTCCGCGCGGCGTCGGTCAGGCCGACCAACTCGAGGAGCGCGTTCACCGCCGCGCCGGAGCGGAGCGGGACGGCGTCGCTCTCGAGCGCCTTCACGCAGCCGTTCCGCGCCACGGTCGGGCTGACGTCCTCGAGGAGCTCGTCCCACCCCGCCGCGCCCGCCACCGTCTCGCCCCCCTCGAGGACCGCGAGGACGCGCTCGTGGGCGCGCTTCCCCGTGACGCGGCGGGGCTTCGACGCCCGCGTGGCCGCCGTCCGCCGCGCGAACCGGACCGCGAACCGGCGATCGACCTTCCCCGCGTCGAACGCCTCCGGATCGAAGGGCCCGTAGAACGCCGCCCGCTCCGCGTCCTCCGCGTCCTCGGGGGAGTCGAGCGCCTTCAGGAGCTGCTCGTACCCCGGCGGCCCGCCGCAGTCCTCCGGCGGCGCGGCCCGCTCCCCCTCGAGGCACCGAGGCGGTCCGGGCGCCGCGCGCCCGATCATCTCCAGCTTGACGAGGTGATGCCAGTCGTCGCCGAAGTCGTAGACGTACGTCAGCTCGGAGCCGACCAACGGCAGCACCTCGCCGAGCGCCGTCCGCGTCGCGTCCCGCTCGTTCGCGGCGTGCCGCACCGGCCGCGACGAGAAGATCGTCCCGCGGACGACGAACTGGTGGAGGTGCCGGTCCTCCCAGTCGAAGGCGATCTGCAGGACCTCGTGGAGCGCCTCCAGCGGCCACGCCGCGGGGACGACGATCCGGCGCCAGACCGGCGGATCGATCCAACGGAGGGAGACGTGAAGGGCGAGCACCGGCTCGGTGCGTGCCTCGGAGGCGGAGGACGAGTCCATGGCGACCTCGGACGACGGGGAGGTCAGTCTAGAGGACGCGCCCGGGCCGCGAGCGGATGTGCTTCAGCTCCCCGAGATCAGCTTCGCGAGGCCAGTCTCCTCATCGCCGATCCGCCACCTCCTTGCGCCGGGACCGGGTTGTCCGTGCCTCCCGGGATGAGCTTGATCCGCTCGTAGCTCGTCCGAGGATGGAGCGGAGCCGAACCAGGCGAGTTCGTCCCGGCGGCCGCCACGAGCGCGGCGGCCAGGATGGCTCGATGGAGTTGCGTCATGAAGAAGCCCTCGACAAGTGTCGTGATGCGCGGTGTGACCCCTGCTCGCATTTTCGCCGTCGAATCCTGCGCGCAGGTTGCCGTTGCCAGGACAAAATGACCCGTCGGAGGCGTGTCACACCGAATCCTTCCTTTCTCCTCAGAAGTGCGATCTCGGCGCGATGGAGTCGATTCCATCGGCAGGTTCCCGAGCGCGCGTGCCATCCGAAGACTCCTCTCGATTCCCGCGTGAGTCCGGCCCGGCGCGGCATTCTCCCTCCCGGAGCCGGCGTCCGTAAGGCGACGGTCGGAGTCTCCAGGTCGAACGAAGTCACGACGAAGGCCGAGGGCGGCCGGATCGGGAGGAGGAGAGAGATGCGAACGACGAAGCGACGAGGGTCCCTGGTGCTGGCGGTGTTCCTGGCGTTCGGCGCGCCGGCGTCGGCGCTCCCGGGCGGGACGTTCACGGTGAAGGGCGGGTCCGCGTCGACGACGCAGTTCGACGTGCATGTGTCGGCGCAAGACGCACAGGGAAACCGGACGGTCACCATCGCGGACAACGGCGCGATCGAGGGTTCGAGGGTCGTCAGCGTGACCCCGAACGCCCACCGCGTGACGAAGGACGACGACTGCCTCCGATTCAAGTTCAAGGCGAAGACGGCGGACGGGGACGAGTTCACGGTCGAACTCAATGCTTGCACATGGGAGCTGACGAACGACGAGACGACGGATCAGGTCGGGAGCTACAAGGACGCCGGAGGCGGCTCGTCGACGGTGCTCTTCGGATAGGATCGGCGCGTCATGCGGAGCCTTCTGAGCTTCCTCGCCGGTGTCGGAGTGACCTCGGCCTGGTTCCTCTGGCCGCGGAGCGAGCCGCGACCGACCGACCAGGTGCCCGCCTTCGAGGCTCGCCCATCCTTCGATGAGAGGGCCATCGCGTCGTCGTCTCTCGCGAGGATCGAACCGGACTCGGTCGAACGAGCGGAGGTCACGGCGATCCAGGAACCGGTCGATTCCGTGCCCGCCGTGGCGGACGAGGAGGCGGAGGCGGAGAGACCAGACGCGCTCGCGGGTCTGAGTCCGGCCACGCTCGAGATCGTCCGTTCGGCGAGCGAGGAAGAGACCGTTCGAGCGTTCGTCGATCAGATCGGCTACGTCCCGGAGCCGGCGACGCTCGAGCGGATCACCCTGGTCCTCGTCGAGACGCAGCGTGAGCACCACGCACGGATCCGTGCTCTGTACGACGTTCCCGACTTCGACTCATCCGAGCGGATGGATCGCATCGTCACGGGAAAGCGGCGGGCGTTCGCGGACCTCTTCGCCCGCCAGCGCGCGCTGCTCGAGCCGCTGGTCCGGCCGGACGTCTTCGAAGAGGCGTACTTGAAGTTCTCCGGCCAGTGGGAGGGCCCGGCCGAGTCCCCCTGAGCGCTCAGCCGGAGCGGTCGGGGCTCCCCGACGGCGTTTCCTCCTTCGGCTCGGGCGGGAGGCGCAGGCGGTCCCCCTCCTCGGCGACGACGCGGCGGAGCCATTCTTCGGGGTAGCCGACGCCGCGGCCGCGTCCCTTCTCGTCCTTGACGTAGCCGTCGACGTGCTTCGTGAGGAGCGTCGTGGCGAGGTCGCGCCACCGTTCGAACTGGCGGTCGGCGTTCCCGACCGCCCAGTCGGTGAGGAAGCGGCGCGCGAGCGCCTCGTCCTTCTCGTGCAGCGCGGCGGCCGCCTGGTCGACGGCGGGGAGGAGGGCGAGGGCGGACGCCTCGAGCTCGTCCCGCGCCGCCTCGACGTCGGGGAAGACGCGCGACCAGCGGTCGTACGCGAGGTTCGAGACGAGGTTCGCGATCCACCACGCCGAGTCCCACGAGAACCGGTCGTACCGGCCGGTCGCGTACGCCTCGGGGAGCGCGGTGATCCCGCAGTGCAGCGGCGCGAACGGCGTCGTCGACGGGTCGTCCGGCGCGTACCAGTAGACGCCGCCGACCGGGTCGGGGAGCCACGACCGGCACTGGGCGAGCATCACGAACCCGGCCTGCTGGGTCGCGATCGGCCGCTCCCAGGCGTACGTCTCCCCGTCGACCTCGAACGTCAGGCCGCGGAACCGGACCGGCGCCCCGAACGGCCCGGCCGACACGCCCCGCGTCATGTCGTACGGCGTCCCCTCGTAATGGTCGCGCATCAGGCCGAGGACGTCGGTCACCGTCAGCTTCTTCTCCGGGCGGACGAACAGCGGGCCGTCCGCCGCGCCCTCGACGCCGCGGTGGAAGTCGACCGGGAACTCCTCGCTCGGACAGGCGCGGCGGTGGATCGACCAGACCCGCGCGCCGCAGACCCGCTTCGAGATCGCCGACGCGTCCGGGTGGTAGGCGTCGCGGAAGGAGAACGGCGCGCCGCCCGTCGCGAAGTACCCCTTCTTGATCGCGAACTCGACGACGTCGTCGGCGAACCTCCAGTTCTCCGGGTCGTCGGTCGGGAACGTGGTGATCCGGCTCATGTTCGCGGAGACGGTCAGCGCGTCGTCGGGCACCCGCGCCGCGACCCAGACGATCCCGTTCACCCCCTTCCCCTTCCCGATCAGCTCCATCACCCAGACCTCGTCCGGGTCGGCGATCGCGAACGTCTCGCCGCCCGAGCGGTACCCGTACTCGGCGCAGAGGGCGTCGATCACGTCGATCGCCTCGCGCGCCGTCGCCGCGCGCTGCAGCGTGAGCCAGATCAGCGCGTCGTAGTCGAGGAGGCCGTCGGGGTTCCGGAGCTCGCGCCGCCCGCCGGTCGTCGTCTCGCCGATCGCGACCTGCCGGTCGTTCATCAGCCCGACGACCCCGTACGTCCGCGCGACCTGACGGATCGGCCCGCGCGCGCCGTCGTCCTCCCACGCCACGACGTCGAACGTCGCCCCCTCCTCCTTCGGGCCGCCCTCGTGCCGGAGCAGCTTCGGCATGAACGGCGCGTCCGCCGAGTACGTGATCATCGTCGACCCGTCCGCGGTCGCGGCGCGCCCGACCATGATGCTGGTGCAGGCGTCGGTCTCGTCGACGGTCTCGGGCGGCGGGGGGGCGAGGGCGAACGCGACGGCGGCGACGATCGACAGGGACATGCTCGGCTCCGAACGAGGACGCGGGGCCCGGCCGGTCGCCGGACCCCGCGTGGACGTTACCGGATCTCGAGGCGCCGCGCGGGGACCCCCGCTCCGGCGATCGGCCGTCCCCGTCCTACGGAAGGGCGAGCTCGACCGCGTTGCTCGCGGCGAACCCCTGCGGGCCTCCGGCGTCCGGCAGCCAGAACTGGAAGTGGACCGAGACGGCGGACGGCACGGCGGCGGGGAGCGGCGCGGAGAGCGACAGGACGCCGGCGCCGTTCGTGGCGAGCGTGACGAGTCCGCCGCCCGGCGCGAAGACGTTCGGGACGAGCGTGCCGCCGAGGAACGGGAGGTTCGCCGCGCCGACGCCGTAGGTCAGGTGCGCGGGGACGTTCGCCGGGGCGCCGGCGAGGGCGAGGCCGACGGTCGTGCCGGCGCAGCCGTAGCCGGTGCCGGCGAGGGTCGGCGCGGTGGCGCCGGCGAGCGCGCCGCCGGCGTCCGCGAAGCTCGACGCGGTCGGGAGCGAGATCGTGATCGAGTAGACGCCGACCGAGCCGTAGTCCGAGTAGACGCCCGACTTTCCGGTCCCGTCGACGACCACCGTGTGCGTGCCGGCGCCGAGCGGGAGGGAGAGGCTCGCCGTCACGTCGTTCGTCGGGTCGTTCGAGGCGAGGAGCGTCCCCGCCGGTCCGTACAGCTCGAGCCGGACGTCGACGTTCCCGCCGGGGACGGCCGGGCTCGCCGCGATCGTGACCGGGCCGCCCGGCGACGCGAACGCGAACGCGTCCCGGTCGGACGGCGACTCGATCCTCCCGTCGATCGCGATCGTGCCGAGGTCGGGGCACGACGGAGAGACCGCCTGCGCGCTCTGCGGCGTCCCGCCGACCGTGTCGGAGAGCAGGGCGACGCCGTGCGTCGGCTGCTGGATCACCGCGTAGTCGTCCTCGGTGTTCGTCGCGTTCGGGTAGTCGCCGGGGTTGAACTGGACGAGCTGCTTGCCGAACGGCGCCCCCATGATCGGGCCCCAGCCCGTCGGACCGCTCCCGATCCCCGGGTGGTACGACGAGCTGTCGTTCCCGTCGTGGTGCAGCCCGAACGAGTGGCCGATCTCGTGGCTGCCGGAGAGCGAGCCGTTGATCGTCCCCTTGTTGAACGTGAAGACCGGGTTGTCCTGGTTGTCGTTGAAGCTGTTCAGGTACGCGACGCCGCCGATGCCGTCGCCGAAGCCGCCGGTCGCCTGGGTGTGGACGTCGCGGACGCCCCACTGCGTGTCGCCCCCGCCCGACTTGATCAGGCGGTCGAGCGGCGGCTCCTCGGTCGTGACGTCGACGTCGAACGGCGCGTAGTCTTCCGCGATGTGCTGCCAGTGCGCGATGATCGACTGCAGCTCGTTCTCCGAGAACGACGCCGAGCTCCCCTCGAAGTTGAACGGCGGGAAGACGATGTCGTGCCCCCACTTGTTGTGGACGGAGTGGTGCCCGGTGAAGTCGAGGTAGATGGTCCGGGAGGCGCCCGGCCGGCTGTGCAGGAGGAACGCCTGGGACGACGGGATCGTCGACACGAACTGCGTCGACTCGTCGGGGCGCTCGGCCGGGATGTCGACGAAGAAGAGGTTCCCCTCGTCGTCGAGCCACGCGGTCTCGTCGTGGCGGAGGACCTCCTCGAGGGCGGCGACGGTCGTCTCGCTCCGCTCCGCCGCGACGGAGAGGCGGTCGCCCCAGGCGGCGAGGGCGGCCTCCCCGCGGGTCGCGGCGGGGTACGGCGCGCCGAGCGAGACGCCGGCGACCTGCGCCTCGGCGAGGGGCGCGGACGAGGCGAGAGTGAACAGGGCGAGGGCGGAGAACGACGGGAGAGACGGGCTCGAGCCGGGCATGAAGGGTCCTCTCGAACGGGGGAGGTCGGGCGGGGTCCGGATCGGCTGGGACCGATCGAGGCGTTCATGGTAGCCCGAGTCGTTCGCGAGGCGCCCCGCCGGGGCTCGGTCGAACGGTCCGGTGGCGGCCGTGGTCACTCCGCCCCGCGGCGGCGGAGCCAGGGCAGCACGAGGCGGGCGTGGGCGGTGCCCCAGACCACGAAGAAGAACGCCCCGGTCACGAGCGGTCCGACCGCCCCGTGCACCATGCCGCTCCCGATCAGGGCGAGCGCCACGGTGCCGGGGAGCGTCCCGAGGAGCGTGCCGAGGAGCATGTCGCCGGTCCGGACCCGGCTCAGCGACATCAGGACGTTGGTGACGAAGAAGTTCCCGACCGGCGCCGAGCGGACCAGGAGGTTGGCGGCGACGCCGTGGCGGGACGCCAGGGCGAGCGTCCGCCGCAGCCGGTCGAAGCGCGAGCCGAGCCGCGACTCCACGAACTCGCGTCCGAGCGCCCGCGCCCCGAGGAAGGTGAGGACGCAGCCGAGCATCGCCGCCGCCTCCGCGATCACGCACCCGAGCGCGAAGCCGAACAGCGCCCCGGCGACCGCGGCGAAGAAGAGGCGGGGGACGCCGACCGCGATGGTGAGCGCCGCCACGCCGAGGAAGCCGGCCGGTCCCCACGGTCCCCAGGCGCGCGGCCCGTCGATCCCTTTGAGCCACGCCTCGACGACGCCGCGCGAGGGCGTCCCGTACGCGACGGCGAGGCCGGCGACGACGACGGCGAGCAGGACCGCGGCGCGAAGCGTGGGGGACCTCACGGCCGACGCTCCCGCATCGTGGGGACCGCCCGCGCGCGCCACCAGCGGATCGCGAGGCAGTCGACGATCCCGCGGAAGAGGCGGTTCCCGATGCCGTACTTCGAGCGGCCGGTCGTCCGCGGGCGGTGGGAGACCGGGATCTCGGCGACCGTGAACCCCTCCGCGCGGAGGAGGGTCGGGAGGAAGCGGTGCATGCCGTTGAAGACCGGGACCTCCCGCAGCGCCCGCCGGTCGACCGCGCGGATGCCGCACCCGGCGTCGACGACGCGGTCCCCGGTGACGGCGTTCCGGAACCCGTTCGCGATCCTCGACGAGGCGCGCCGCACGAACGAGTCGTGCCGCTTCGTCCGGACGCCGGTCGCCGCGTCCGCCCCCGCGAGCGCGGCCAGGAGGCGGGGGATGTCCGCGGGGTCGTTCTGCCCGTCGCCGTCGAGCGTCACGACCACGTCGCCGCGCGCGCGTCGGAAGCCGGTGGCGACGGCCGCGCTCTGCCCGCAGTTCCGCTCGTGCCGCGCGACGACGAGCGTCGGCACGTCCGCGCTCGTCTCCTCCAGCACCGCGACCGTCCGGTCGCGGCTCGCGTCGTCGACGAAGACGATCTCGTGCGGGATGCGTTCGCCGGCGAGCACGGCGTGGATCTCCCGGGCGAGCGCGGCGACGGCCCCCTCCTCGTCGTAGACCGGAACGACGACCGACACCCGCGGGGCGGCCCCGTCCGCCGCGTCGGCGATCGCGCTCACGTCCCGTCCCGGGGGAGCCTGACCAGCACGATCTCGTCGTCGCTCACCCGGCGTCGGAGCACGACCTCGGCCCCCGGCGGGAGCTCGACCTTCTTCAGCTCGCCGGCCTCCATCACCGCGAGCCGGACGGTCGGTTCGTCGAGGAGCCGACGGAACTCGTCCCGCTCGACCTCGCGGCAGGGGAGGCCGCTGTAGAACGAGTACTCCTCGGTGCGGACGTCGAGGAACGGGACCTCGAGCGGCGCCCCGTGCGCCTCCTTCGCGAGCGCCTCCGCCACCGGCCGCGGCGACTTCAGCGCGTCGATCTCCGGGAGGACCAGGAGCCCCGCCGCGGGGAGCGCGAGGGCCATCCCCGCCGCGAGCCCGACGAACGCCGGCCGCAGCCGATCCGACCGCGCCCGCGCGAGGCAGAGCCCGGCGCCGAGGAGGAACGCGGCGCCGACGGTCACGGCGCCGACGGCGAGGGAGGGCGCCTCGAGCCCGTCGATCTCGACCAGGAACGGCGCGACGAGGATCGCGACGCCGATCAGCGAGAACAGCCCGCCGAGCCCGAGGGCGACCCGGCGGAGCGGGGCGGCCGCGCCGCCGAGGAGGCGCGTCACCGTCACGCTCGCGTAGAGGGCGAGCGCGGGATAGAGCGGGAGGAGGTAGTTGCCGCGCTTCGACTCGACGATCGACAGGAAGACGAACATCGGCCCGAACCACGCGAGGACCAGACGGTCGACGCCCGGACCCGCGACCGGAGCCCCCGCCCTCGCACCGCGGGACCGTCGCCGCCGGAGCGACGCCCAGAGCCCGAGCAGCGCCACCGGCGTCCACGGCATGAACTCGAGCGGGAGCTTCCCGAGGTAGTACCAGGGCGGGCGCTCGTGGTTCCAGGCGTGGAAGACGCGCCCCGCCGACTGCTCGAGCAGGAGCTCGCGGGTGTACGCCTCGCCGCCGGCCAGGCACGAGGGGACGAGCCAGGCCGCGGTCAGCGCGACGAACAGGCCGGCCGGCAAGAGGAAGCCGGGCCGGACGAGCCGCCGGCCGGCGCCGGTCAGGAGCGCGTGGACGACCGCGGTCACGACGGGGACGAGGAATCCGAGCGGCCCCTTCGCCGCCACCGCGAGCGCGGCCGCGCCGAAGAAGAGGGCGCCGTTCGCGAGGTCCCGCCCGATCCCGCGTGCCTGCCGGACCCAGCCGACGATCGCGAGCGTCGAGAAGCACGTCAGCATCACGTCGAGGCTGACCCGCTGGCCGAGCCAGGCGAACCGGTACGAGGTGAGGAGCATCAGGGCCGTGAGCAGGGTCGTCGGGCCGGAGAGCCCGAGCAGCCGCGCGATGCCGGCGAGGGCGGCGAGGGTCCCGCCGGCGGCGAGCACGAACGGCAGCCGCGCCGCCCACTCGGTCGTGCCGAACAGGCGCATCGCTCCCCCGATCGCCCAGAACGGCGGCGCCGGCTTGTCGGGATAGATCGTCCTCTCGAGATGCGGGAGAACCCAGTCGCCGGTCGCGAGCATCGTCCGGCCGACCTCGGCGTGGCGCTGCTCGTCAGGCGACCACAGGTCCCGTCGGAGCGTGGCGGGGAAGAGGACGACGAAGGCGAGGAGGAAGGCGAGACCGGGTCTCACGCGGCGGCTCCGGAAGGGTCGACGACGCGCAGGCTACGGGGCCTCCCGACGGGTTCGCATGAATGGAGAATGACCGTTTCGTCATGGCAGGTCCCGAGGCCGCGGACAGGTTCGCGTCAGCTCCGGAGGCGGAGATCGGGTTATCGTTCGATCGGGACGGGCCCGGATCGTGTCCGCCGCCCCCCGTGCCGGAGGTCCCCATGCGCATCCTCGTCGTCGAAGACTCCGCCCGCCTCGCCGAGTCGCTCCGGAACGGCCTCCGGCGGCTCGGCCACGCGGTCGACGTCGTCCACGACGGCGAGTCCGGCCTCTCGTACGCGAAGACGAACCCGTACGACGTCGTCCTCCTCGACCTCCTCCTCCCGCGCGTCGACGGCCTGACGGTCCTCCGGCGGCTCCGCGAACACGGGGCGGACACGTCGGTCCTGATCCTGACCGCGAAGGACACCGTCGACGACCGCGTGCGCGGCCTGCGGCAGGGGGCGGACGACTACCTGGTGAAGCCGTTCTCGTTCGACGAGCTGGTCGCCCGCATCGAGGCGCTCGGCCGCCGTCGGGCCGAGGCGAAGCGGCCGAGCCTCCGGGTCGGCGACCTCCTGATCGACCTGACCGCGCGCCGGGTGGAGCGGGCGGGGGTCGAGATCCCGCTCACGGCGCGGGAGTTCGCGCTCCTCCGGTTCCTCGCCACGCGCCGGGGGGAGATCGTCTCTCCGACCGAGATCGAGGACCACCTCTACGACGAGGCGACGTTCCCGGTCAGCAACGCGGTGCAGTCGGCGATCTCGGCGCTCCGGAAGCGGCTGAAGGCGGCGGGGGACGGCGAGCTGATCCATACCCGGCGCGGACTCGGCTACGTCCTCGAGGCCGACCCGGCGTGAGGTCGATCCGCGGCACGCTCACCGCGTCGCTCGTCGCGGGGGGGCTCCTCGCGTCGCTCGGCGCGGGCGTCGTCTTCCACGCCGAGGCGACCGCCGCCCTGGAGGCGCAGTTCGACGAGACGCTCGTGACCCGCGCGCGGGCCCTCGCCGCGCTGCTCGAGGAGGAGGGGGGGAAGGTCGGGTTCGAGTTCGTGCCGGCGGCGTGGCCGGAGTACATGGGGGGGGAGGCGCCGGAGTACTTCCAGATCCGGATCGAGGCGCGGGACCTGGTCCTCCGGTCGCCGACGCTCCGGGTCGGGGAGAGGCCGGGCGACCTCCCCCGCGGCGTCGCGCCGGACGGCTCGCCGCTCCCGAGCGACCTCCGCTTCCCCGACGGCCGCGCCGGGCGGACGCTCGGACTCGAGGTCGTCGTGCCGCGGGACGGCGACGAGGACGACGGGCCGAGCGGCGCGCCCGACGGGCCCGACGCGCTCGACGGCGCCTCGGCCGGCGACGTCGTCCCCGCGCGCCGGCCGCGGACCGTCGCGCTCGTCCTGGTGGCCCGCTACCGCGAGGAGCTCGACCGGACGCTCGCCGCCCTCCGTCACGCGCTCCTCGCGGCGGGGGGGATCCTCGGGGCGGCGGCGCTCGTCGTCGTCGCGCTCGCCGTCCGTCGGGGGCTGCGGCCGCTCGCCGCCTTCGGCGAGGAGGTGGCGCGGCTCGACGCCACGACCCTGTCGCGCCGCATCCCCGACGACGACCTGCCGGCCGAGCTGGTCCCGACCGCGGCGAAGCTGAACGAGCTGCTCGAGCGGC
>JBICIB010000915.1:0-3635 GCA_043101415.1 Planctomycetota bacterium JB042
GCCTCGACGTCGCGGCCTCGCTCGCCCGTCGACTCGTGCGAATTGGTCGTCATCGCGGACCTCCATCCCGGCCGAGGACCGCGTCCGCCTCGGAGATCGTCGGACGGTCGTCGGCGAGGAACCGGAGGCACTCGCGGTGGAACCGGAGGCGCGCGACTCCGGTCGGGCCGTTTCGGTTCTTCGCGACCTTCACGACAGCGGCGGCGTGCAGTTCTTCCGGGGCATCGTCCTGCCCGTACCCCTCGCGGTGAAGGAAGACCACGACGTCGGCGTCCTGCTCGAGTGCGCCCGAGTCACGGAGGTCCGCGAGCTTCGGAAGCTGGCCCTCACGGCGATCCGCCTCCCGGTTCAGCTGCGACAGGCAGAGCACCGGGACGTTCAGCTCGCGGGCGAGCAGCTTCAGGTCCCGCGACATCGACGCGACGGCGAGGTTCCGGTTCTCGGCCTTCGGCGGGCTGACGAGCTGGAGGTAGTCGACGATGACGAGGTCGAGCGGACTCTCCGCCGCGAGCCGGGCTGCCCTCGACCGGATGCGCGCGACGGTCACCGACGGGTCGTCGTCGATCCGCATGCGCGCGCCGGCGAGCTGCGCGACCTGGCCCTCGAGACGCCGACGCTCCTCCTCGTCCACGTCCCCGCGCCGCAGGTAGAGCGTGCTGACGAGCGCCCGCGCCGCGAGGACGTTCGCGGCGGCCTGCTTCCGCGGGACCTCGAGCGAGAACACCAGAACGTGCCGGCCCGCGCTGGCGACGTTCCCGGCGATCGTCGTCGCGAGCGAGCTCTTCCCCACCGACGGCCTGGCGCCGAGCAGGATCAGCTCGCCTCGATGGAAGCCATCGGTAATCCGGTCGAGCGGCTCGAGCCCCGACGGGATCGCCTCGTTGGCCGTCGCCCCGCTGTCGAGTTCCGCGAGAACCCGGGCCGCGAGGGTGCCGATCGGTTCGCACGTCTCCTCCCGCGCGGCGACGAGCCCCGAGAACTCGGCGAGCGCGGCAGCGAGAACCTCCTCGAACTCCTCGGGCCGGGACGCCTCGAGCCGAACCGCCAGCTGCCGCGCGCGGCTCCGGGCGGCACGAAGAGCCGCGGCCTGCTCGACCGTCCGGACGTGGTGCCGGACGACCTCCGGCTCGCGAGCGAACTCGAGCGCCACGACCAGGAACTCCCCGACGGCGCCGAGGTCGCCGGCCGCCGCGAGCTGCCGGCGCACCGAGACCGCGTCGCACGGCCGGCCCTCCGCGTCGAGAACCGCGATCGCCTCGTGAACTCGCCGAGCCGGCGTGAAGCCGAACGACGAGGACGGGATCGCCAGCGCCTCGCGCGCACAGTCCGCGTCGAGCATCGCCGCGCCCACGACGAGCGTCTCGCTCTCCTCGACGAGTCGATCGTGGTCTGTCATCGCTCACCCCCGGCGGCCCGGGAGGATCCCTCGGCGGCGAGCGCGGGCGAGGGGGAACGATCCCTCGGAGTCGCGGCCTGCCGCCGGGGAGGAGCCTCGTACTCTCGCACGGCGACCCTCGCGGGTCCTCCGGGCGGCCGCGTCGGGATCTCGTTCCAGAACCGGCGGAACGACCCGACGCCGGGAGTCTGCCCGTTCTCCCACAGGCACCTCGGCCCGAGCCGATGGCCCCAGAGGCACGACGCCTTCCCGGCGAGGACGTCGAGCTCGTCGCCGTGCTCCTTCGCCAGCTCGTTCAGTTCCTGGCGGGTCTTCGGGCTCCGGAGCGCGAGCTTCTCGCCGGTGCCCTCGAGGAACAGCGGAGCGACCGCGTCTACGACGGCCCGGTACGCCGAGTGGAACTTCCGCGGCCGCGCCTTCTCGGCTCCCGCGCGCGGCGGCGCGGACGCGCCGCTCTCCGCTCGCGAAGCGAGCGTCTCTCTCTGTCCCTGTCCCTGTCCCTGTGGGGGGGGTGACGTGCGCCGCACGCTCGCCGCACGTTCACGCGAACGCTGGGCGCGCTCCTTTCCGCGCTCCCGGGCGGCCTCCCGCTTCTCGTGCGGGACGTTCACCGACAGGAACCCCTCGAGGTACACGCCGTCGTCGAGGCTTCGGAGGAGTTTCGCGGCGACGAGCGCCTGGAGGGCCTCCTCCCCCACGAGCTGCCGAGCACGAGCCGCCGGGACGTGCCCGTCGGTCTCGTGGCGCCCGGCGTACGCCCAGAGCAGGACGAGCGGCCCGAGGAGCTCGTCTCCGCACTTCGCAAGTCGCGGGTCATCGACCAGGTCGAGCGGGAGGGCGAACCAGGGAGGACGCGAGCGGCTCATCCCTCGCGCTCCAGCTCGGCGGCGATCCTCGCGACCTCGGCCTCGACGTCTTCGGGCCGCAGCGCCCGACCTTCGGGCGTCTCGCGGAGCGCGTCCACGCGCTGGAGCAGGATTCCCGCTCGGAGCAGTGAGTGCTGCCCGAGTCTCGAGGACCAGATGAACGCCTGGGTGCGAAACTCCCGGTCGATCGTGGTACGCTCGCCGTTCTCACCCGCCGAGCGAGGGGGCTGCTGGTCACGCATGGCTCGGCACCCCCTCGCCCTGCTCTCCCGTCAGCGGCGGGCAGCCCTCCTCGACCCACTGTTCGAGATCCGATCGACGCCACCGTGCCGACGCACCAAGTCGGATGGGTGACGGAGCCTTCCTCTCCGCGACCAATCGGTGAACGTGGCGGATCGAGCAGCCGAGCAGATCCGCGACTTCGTTCACCGACAGCAGCAGGCGCGGCGTCGCGTCGAGGTCATTCGCTCTGTGCATGTCGAGTAGCTCCCGAGTCCAGAAGGAAGGGGCGGTAGGCGCCTCCTTCGCGACGGGGAGCATCCACGACGCGGCGGAACCCAGAGCCGAATCGGAGTTTTCCGTCGGGTTTTCCGGCGGCGGCTAGAACCAGGAATGACCGCGGACGCTCAAGATCGACTCGTTCTGCGCGTTCGTGAAATCTGCGACGGAAAACCTGCTTGGCCTTGACAGCTACTTCGGCGCTCGCCGCTTTCGGCACCTGTCGATCAGCCGCCCCAGTTCGTCGCCGGTGATCCCGCCGCCGATGCAACGGGCACCTTCCTCGAACGTCAGCGTGGGGTCTCCGTCGCGCATGTCTCGCCACCGCTCGTAGACCCTCGCCACGTCCTCATCGCTCCGGGTCGAATCGGACGTCCGTGGCCGGCCACCGCGACGACCGGTGGCCTTCTCCCCGGCCTGCACGTCCGCGGCCTCACGGCTGCCGACGTGCGCCGCCGTGACGCGCAACGCGCGTTCGCGTCGTTCGAGCATCCAGCAGAGCCAGTACCGCTGCGCGACAGGGTCATCGCGCCCATCCGAGGAGAGAAGGCGCGGCTCCTCCTCGAGCCAGTCGGGTTCGATCCTGTGCACAAGACCGCCTTCGACTCGGTAGCCGTCCTTCTGCGTGAACGTGGCGTGAGTGCCGCCGACGAACTCGTCGAACACGTGGGCGAAGCGGTCGCTGCCACGGACGAATTCGATGCCGCCGTACGGCAGCGGAAACCACGGGAGCGGCACTCGACCCCGACGGCTACGCGAGAGCGGGTGCTTCGACCGACCACGAGCCCACCGGACGCGACTCTGAAGGACCTTCTCCAGCGGGGACAGGTGTCCTGCCTCGACCGCGTGCACGAGCTGTCGTCCGGCGCGGACCC
>JBICIB010000916.1:0-4946 GCA_043101415.1 Planctomycetota bacterium JB042
CGCGTTCCGGACCGTCCTGTTCGAGGTCGGCCGGTTCCGCGCGGTCGACGAGCTCGACCGGGCGGCGACGCTTCACCTCGACTCGGTGCTGAGCGATCGGCGCGGGTACTGCCTCTCGCTCTCCGCCGTCGCGCTGGTGGTCGCCGAACGGGTCGGGGCGCCGCTCTTCGGAGTCGCCGTCCCGAACCACTTCTTCGTGCGGTACGACGACGGGGAGCTCCGTCGGAACCTGGAGCTGACGCGGGAGGGCGCGCCGCTCGACGAGGCCGACGTCGCGGCGCTGATCGGCGAGCTGGTCGACGACGACGCGATCTACGGGCGGAACCTCGGCGCGGCGGAGGTCACCGCGATCCTGCTGCACAACCGCGGCCACGTGGCGTTGGTCGAGGAGCGGTACGGGGCGGCCGAGCGCGATCTCCGGGCGGCGATCGCGGCGCTCCCCGGCCTCCCCGAGGCGCATCGGAACCTCGGCGTCCTCCTGGCCGAGACCGGGCGGCTCGAGGCGGCGGAGGCGGCGTTCGAAGAGGCGCTCCGTCTGCACCCCGGCGACGTCGACGCGCTGGTGAACCGCGCGTTGCTCGAGGACCGGCGCGGCGATCGCGCGGCCGCCGTCGGGTCGCTCAAGCTGGTGCGGGCGATCGCTCCCGGCCACGCGCGCGCCGGCGAACTCCTCGCCGAGTGGGTGGGGGAGGGGACCGTCGACCCCTCCGCGCTCCGTCCCGGCCTCCGGGCGACGTTCTTCCGGGGGACGCGGTTCGACGAGGCGGTCGCGACACGCGTCGATCGTGAGCTCGACTTCGACTGGCAGAACGGCGCGCCCGCCCGCGGAGTGCCTCGCGATCGGTTCAGCGCCCGCTGGGAGGGGTACCTCCGCGCGCCGAAGGACGGGCTCTACACCCTCTTCGTGGTCGCGAACGACGGCGGCCGGGTCGTGATCGACGACCACGTCGTCGCCGAGAGCTGGCGCGACCTCGGCACCGACAACTGGTACGGCACCGCGGACGTCGAGCTCGACGAGGGGTTCCACCCGATCCGGATCGAACAGTACGACCGCACCGGCGGCGCCCGCCTCCTCCTCCGCGTCGGCGTCGAAGGGGTCGAGAAGCCGCTCGACCAGCGCCGGATCTTCTTCCACTCGCCGGACTGAGCCGCCCACCCGTCCAGAAAACCGACCGGCGTCCGACCCCACGACGCGCAAGCGGTGGCGTCTGACCCCACCTCACGCACCTCGCACAAGAGGCTCGGATCGACCGAACGGACCGCCGTCGTCCGACGACGTTCCTTCCCCGGGCTCCCGCTTCGTGTCACCGCGCTGCGCGTCGCTCGGCGCGAATCGGCGATTCGCGGCGCTCTGGCGCCGAAACGTCACCCCTCGGTAGCGAATGAGTGGGGTGGGGTCAGACCCCACCACCCGCGCGTCGTGGGGTCTGACGCCGCTGATGTGACGCCGCTGATGTCTGCCCGCGGCGGTGTCGGACACCGATGCGGGGTCAGCCGCCTTCGCAGCCGTGGCAGTGGGCGTGCGCGCCGGCCTCCTGCGCCGGGAGGCCGTCCTGCATGCCGGTCCAGAAGAACTCGATCGGCCCCTCGTCCGAACCGGCCTCGCGCATCGTCCGGGCGTCGTACAGCACGCCGTTCAGCATCGTGAACCGGATCGACGTCGAGCTCCGGAGGTCGTCGAGGGGGTTCGCGTCGAGCACCAGCAGGTCGGCGAGCTTCCCCTCCTCCAGCGAGCCGATGTCGCCGTCGAGCCCGACGTAGAACGCGCCGTCGAGCGTCGCCGCGCGGAGCGCCTCGTGGTTCGTGAGGCCGCCCTGCCCGAGCATCCAGAGTTCCCAGTGCGCGGCGAGTCCGGCGAGCTGCCCGTGCGCGCCGATCTGCGTCCGCCCGCCCGCGTCGACGATCGCCTTGCAGATGCCGGCGCTCCGGAGGTGGTTGTAGTCCTCGTCCGGCGCCTTCGTCCGCCGCCGCGCGCGCGGGTCGACCACGAACCGCGGCACGAACGTCATCAGCCGCTCGTCCTTCCAGACGTCGGTCCGGTCGTACCAGTAGTTCTCGCCCCAGATCCCGCCGTAGCCGACCACGAGCGTCGGCGTGTACCCGACCGGCGTCGGCCCCCAGAGCTGGGTCACGTCGGCGTAGATCCGTTCGACCGGCAGCGAGTGCTCGACCCCCGTGTGCCCGTCGACGACCATCGTCAGGTTGTGCATGAACGTCGATCCCCCCTCGGGGACGACCATGATCCCGACCTGGCGCGCCGCCTCGATCACCTGCTGGCGCTGATCGCGTCGCGGCTGGTTGTAGCTCTTCACCGAGATCGCGCCGATCGCCTTCATCCGCCGGAGGTGGAAGAGCGCGTCCTCGAGCGACTCGATCTCCGCCTTGAAGCTCCCCGCGGCGCCGTAGAGGATCGTGCCGGTCGAGAACGTCCGCGGCGACAGGACCAGCCCCGCCTTCGCGAGCTCGGACGCGGCGTGGATCTCGTTCGTGTCGTTCGATGGGTCGTGGATCGTGGTGACCCCGAACGCGAGGTTCGCGTGGTCGATCCAGTTCCTCTGCGGCGTGATCCCCTCGCTCGCCTGCGCGCCGTGCGCATGGACGTCGACGAATCCCGGGACGATGGTCTTCCCGCGCGCGTCGACCGCCTCCGCGTCCGCCGGGACCGGGACCTCGGCGCGCGGACCGACCGCGACGATCCGGTTCCCGCGGACCACGACCGTCCCGTCGTCGATCACCTCGTCGCCGCGCATCGTGACCAGCCGGGCCCCGACCAGCGCGACCGCCCCCTCGGGCGCCGCGTGCGGGTGCGAGAACCCGATCGCGACTCCGTCGGTCGGCGGCGCGGGGAGCTCCTCCGGCGCGCCGTCGAGGAACGCGAAGCAGTCGGTCAGCTTCCGCGAGTAGAGCGTCGGTCCGAGGGACCAATGCACCGTCGTCGCGTCGCCCGACCAATGGAGGCTCTCGCCGGCGTCGTGCGTGATCTTCGCCTGCGGCACCGAGCCGCCGCCCGGGCCGACGTCGACCGTCCGCCCCGCGTCGACCAGCGGGGTCACGTACGCGTGGAACCGCTCGACGAACGCGACCCAGCGTCCGTCCGGCGAGACCGCGTACTCCGTCGCCCACTGCGAGGCGAGGTGCTCCCGCTCGTCGAACTCGAGCGGTCCCGCCAGCGGCACGCTCACCAGGCGCCGGTCGTCCCGCTCGGCGCCGCCGTGCGCGACCTCGAGGAAGACGCGCTCGCCCGACGCGCCGAACTGCGGGTTCACCCCCCGCTTCGCGATGCGGACCGGGTCGCGCTCGTCCGGCGCGTCGGCGAACGCCACCCGGTAGATCCCGCTCTCGCGCCCCCAGAGTGGCGACGTGACGTATCCGCCGGCGACCTTGCGGTAGACGACGGCCGTCCCGTCCGGGGAGAAGCACGGCTCGACGAACTGCCCGGGCGCGGGCGTCAGGACCCGCAGCCCCGACCCGTCCGCCCGGACCGCGCGGACCGAACCGAGGTCCTCGTCGTTCCAGGTCGTGTAGACGATCCACTCGCCGTCGCGCGACCACGAGGGATGGAACTCGAAGTGGTCGTCCTGCGTCGTGAGCCTCCGCGGCGCCCCGTCCGGCAGCGCCTTCACGTAGAGGTGGCCGAGCGCCTGGTAGACGACGCGCGACCCGTCCGGCGCCACCTCCGGCCACCGGCAGACCTTGACCTCGAACGTCTCGGGCGCCACCGCGACCGGGAACCGGACCGGCTCCTGGATCGACCGCGTCCCCTTCACCCGGAACGGGATCACCCGCGACGCGCCGCTCGCGACGTCGACGCGCCGGAGCCTCCCCTTCGCGTAGAGGACGATCTCCTCGCCGTCCGGCGTCCAGGCCATCGACGGGTAGACGCCGTGGATCGCCCACGTCTCCTGCATGTCCCGCTCGAGGTCGTCGGTCACCATCCGCGCCGCGCCCGATGCGAGGTCCATGACGAACAACGCGGTGTGGAAACGCGTGCGCCGCACGAACGCCAGGCGTTCCCCGTCCGGCGACGGCGTCGGCCGGCACGCGCCGCCGGGTCCGGAGACGATCGTCTCGATCTCGCCCGTCTCCCGGTCGAGCCGGCGGATCTGATAGATGCCGTCCGTCGAGTCCTTGCTGTACTCGAACGTCTCTCCCCCCGTCGCGTCGAGGCTGAACCAGACGTGACGCCCGTCCGGCGAGAAGACCGGCTCGCCGACGTCCTTCTGCGGCGTCGGCCGTTCGGTCATCCGCAGCCCGCTCCCCGCCTCGCCGTCGACCGCGTACAGCCACAGCTCTCCCGAACCGAGCGACCGCCGCGTCGTGAAGTGCTTCCGCCCGACCAGGTACCGGCCGTCCGGCGACCACGCCGGCTGGCAGACGAGCCGGAACGTCTCCTTCGTCACCGCCTTCGGCTCGGAGCCGTCGACGTTCACGACCCAGAGGTTGTCCCCGCCGCCCCGGTCGCTCGTGAACGCGATCCGCGCGCCGTCGGGGGAGAACCGCGGGTGCATGTCCCACGCCACTCCGGACGTCACGGCGGTCGCCTCGCCTCCCTCGATCGGGACGGTGTAGAGGTCGCCCAGCAGGTCGAACACGACCGTCTTCCCGTCCGGCGACAGGTCGACGCTCATCCAGGTCCCCTCGTCGACGTCGATCGTCACGTCCCGCTTCGGCCCCGGCGCGTCGTCGACCGACCACTTCGGCTTCTCCTCCTCCTCCTCGACGACCGGCAGGAACAGGGAGAGGGCCAGGGTCGCGAGCATCGGGTTCATGGGGCAGCGCTCCGGTGGGTGGGGAAACGGAGCAGCTTATACGGAGGCGGGACGCGACGCGCTGGGCAAGGAACGCGTTCGGGACGTCTTCGCGTTCGCCACGGCGGGGCCGGAGGAGGGACGAGCTCTCCGACCCGCTCACGTCCTCGCGCGATGCGCCCGGGTTGGTTTCCGCCC
>JBICIB010000917.1:0-4523 GCA_043101415.1 Planctomycetota bacterium JB042
GGCGGGACGGAGCTCGGCGGGAAGCTGATCCAGGTCGGCGGCGCGCAGAACACGATCAAGAACTCGTTCGCCGCCTACCCGAACGGGTCGGTGATCACGGGCGTCGCCAAGCCGTCCGGCGGTTCGGTCGTCCTCTTCACCGGGACGTTCACGGCGCCGATCGAGGTCGGCGACTACACGCTCGCGCTCGAGAACATCGACGCGAACGTCATCGAGCAGGGCGACCTCGGGAACCCGTTCTGGAAGGTCGAGAAGGCGGGCGAGGGGGTCATCACCGACCTCACCGTCCAGGTGCGTGCGCTCTTCGGCGACGTCGCCACCCTGTCGGTCACCACCGGCGGCACGCAGACCCTCACCCTCGACGCCGGCGCCGTCAACGCGGGGCGCGGCTACTGGGTCCTCGGTTCGGTCTCCGGCACCACGCCCGGTCTCCCGGTCTGGGCCGGCGTGAACCTGCCGCTGAACTTCGACTTCTACATGAACTTCCTCCTCTCCAACCCGAACCCGGTGGTGCTGCAGAACAACTTCGCCAACCTCGACGGGTCGGGTCAGCAGACGACGCTGTTCAACCTGCCGCCGGGTCTGCCGGCCTCCGCCGTCGGGGTCACGATCGACCACGCGTTCGCCCTCCTCCCGCCGGACTACACGAGCAACGCCGTGTCGGTCCTGCTGACCCCGTGATCCGGAAGGAGGTGAATCAGATGAACCCCAGGAACACCACCATGAAGAGGCTCTCCCTCGCCTTCGTCGGTGCCGCGTTCGCCCCGTCCCTGTTCGCGCAGGGCGAGGTGCAGGAGCTGCTCGGCGACCCGATCCAGGGCATCAACGCCACCGAGCAGATGCGCTGGACCGACGGTCGGACCGAGTTCGACCACATCCTGACGGCGCCGGAAGGGCTCGGCCCGATCTTCAACGACTCGAGCTGCGGCCAGTGCCACTCGACGCCGAAGACCGGCGGCTTCTCCGGCAAGGTCGTCGAGCGGGCCGGGATCGCGGGCCCGCCGTTCGATCCGCTCGCGGCGCTCGGAGGCTCGCTCTTCCAGACCCAGTCGATCGAGCCGACCAGCGGCATCAACCCGCTCACCGGCCAGCCGTGGCAGGCGGGCGACTGCGGGGAGACGATCCCGGGCTCGGCGACCGTCTTCACCCAGCGGCTCACCCCGCCGGCGTTCGGCGCCGGGCTGATCTCTTCGATCGACGACTCGCAGATCCTCGCCATCCAGAACAACCCGCCGTCGCCGTTCGTGAACGGCATCGCGCGCATGGTGCAGCCCGTCGAGGGCGGCCCGATGCGGGTCGGGAAGTTCGGGTGGAAGGGCGGCGTCGCCACGATGCTCACCTTCTCGGCCGACGCGTCGGTCCAGGAGATGGGGCTGTCGAACCGGTTCTTCCCGACCGACAACGCGCCGAACGGCAACGCCCCGCTGCTCGCGGCCTGCGACCAGGCGGCGGACCCCGAGGACTTCCCGGACATCGGCACCGGCCTCGAGCGGATCGACCGTCAGACGGACTTCCAGGAGCTGCTGGCCCCGCCGCCGCAGACGCCGCGCTCGGGCATGACCGGCGAGGCCGTCTTCAACGCGATCGGCTGCGCGGACTGCCACGTCGGCACCGCGTTCACGACGAACGACCCGAACGCGCGCTTCGCGACGCTGAACGGCCGGACCCTCAAGCCGTACTCCGACTTCCTCCTGCACGACATGGGGTCGCTCGGCGACGGCATCGTCGACGGCATCGCCACCGAGCAGCTGATGAAGACGGCGCCGCTGTGGGGCCTCTGGCCGCGCGCGGCGGTGGCGCTCCTGCACGACGGCTCGGCGACGTCCGGGACCCCCGAGCAGAACATCACCTCGGCGGTCCTGGCGCACGGCGGGGAGGCGGCCCAGTCGGTCGTGAACTTCGGCAACCTCACGCCGACCGAGCTCGACCAGCTGATGGCGTTCCTCCGTTCGCTCGGCACGTCGGACTTCGACATCGAGCGGAACAACGACCGCGACGTGTTCGACTGGTTCTTCATGGTGCACCCGCTCGGTCTCGGCAACCCGGCCACGCTGTTCACCGGCCCGGGCGTCGCCGTCACGCCGGACGACGAGGCGGCGATCGGCGACCACGACCAGGACGGCGCGTTCGACATGAGGGACTACGCGGCCTTCATGCGTTCGTTCTCCGGACCGAACTTCTGACGCGCTCCCCGCGTCCTCGGGAGGCCGGACCCGATCCGGCCTGCTAGCATGAACACGGCGCGCGCCTCGCGGTGCGCGCCGTGTCCCTTGGGTCCTGCTCCGAGGTGGTGACCATGCTTCGTCTCTCCCCGTTCCTCGTCCTCACGTCCTTCGCTCTCGCCCCGGCCGCGACCGCGGCGGACGACGAGGCGCCGAGGGCTCTGTACGACACGCTCTCCCACCTCCCCGAGCGCGCGCTCGCCCGCCTCGGGTCGACACGGCTCCGGCACGACGGATCGGTGGTCGGTCACCTGCTGCTCCGCGACGGGACGCTCCTCGCGACGACCGCGCACGACCGCACCGTCCGGACGTGGGACCTCGCGACCGGCCGGCTCCAGGGGCGCGTCGACCTGGCGTCGGACGACGGCGTGCCGACGATGATCAGCCGCATCGACGACGAGAACTTCCTCGTCTCGACCCTCGCCGGGAAGTTGATCCGGTTCGACGCCGAGCTCGCGCGGACCGACGTCACGGAGATCGAACGGCTCGTGCGCGTCACCAGCGCACCCGGCGGGAGGCGATTCGCCGGCGCGGCCGAGCAGTCGGGAGAGGTCGAGCTGATCGACGAGGCCGGCGAGACGGCCCTCACGATCGACAGCGGCGCCCAGCGCGCGGTCGCCTGGCGTTTCTCGGCCGATGGTCGACGGCTCGCGATCGCCGGCTGGAACCTCGAGTCGAGGCACACCGGAACCGCGCACCTGCGGCTGGTCGACCTGGAGACCGGCGAGCCGATCGTCGACCTCGGCCTCGGCGAGAGCTACGTCCAGAGTCTCGCGTTCTCCCCCGACGAGAAGAGGGTGGCGGTCGGCGCCGGGGACGGCTCGCTGCGGGTGGTCGACCTCGAGAGCTCGGTGCTGAGCGAGCCGCAGAACGGACACGAGACCGCGATCCTCGTCACCGAGTGGTCGGCGGACGGCCGCTGGATCGCCACCGGAAGCTCGCGCGACGGCCGCATCTCGGTCTACGACGGCGAGTCGGGGGGGTTCATCCACACGTTCGTCGCGCACGCCCAGTCGGTGGCCGCGATCGGGTTCACGCCGGACGGGTCCGGCCTCGTCACGAGCAGCAGCGACTCCCGCATCCGCGTCTTCGAGACGGAGACCGGCGCGCCGCGCGTCGACCTCCCCGGGCACACCGGTCCCGTGCGCTGCGTCGACTGGTCGCCGGACGGGCGGTGGGTCGTCACGGGCGGGTACGACGGCACGGCGCGGCTCTGGGACGCCGAGTCGTGGGTCGAGGCGCGGACGCTCCGCTGCGGGCCCGGTCCCGTCAACGACATCGCCTTCTCGCCCGACGGCGAGCAGCTCGCCGCCGTGAGTCAGGACGCCTTCCTCCGGGTCTTCTCGCTCGAGACGGGCGAGCCGCACTTCGGCGTGAGCGACGGAGAGTTCGCGATCTTCGACGTGGCGTGGTCTCCCGACGGTCTCCGCCTCGCCACCGCGCACGCCGACGGGAAGTTCCGGCTGCACGACGCGCTCTCCGGACGCGTCCTCGGGCGGCGGCAGGTCGGGCACGGGTTCTGCTTCTCGGTCGCGTTCTCGCCGGACGGGAAGAAGCTCGCCGCGGCGTCGAGCACGATCGGCGTGTGGGACACGGAGGACCTCGAATCGCTGAGGCCGCTCGAGGGGCCGAACGCCCCGGTCTCGAAGCTGGTCTTCGACGCGGACGGGAAGCTCTGGTCGGCGAGCGCCGACCGGCGGGTCATCCGCTGGGACCTCCCCTCCGCGAAGCCCGAGATCGACTTCGTGGCGCACCCGTCCCGGGTGCAGTGGCTCACGATCTCGAAGGACCAGAAGCTCCTCGCGACGTGCGGGTACGGGGAGAACACGCTCCGGATCTGGAGCGCCGAGACCGGCGAGGAACTCGACTCGCTGGTCGGCCACGCGAACATCCCGGGCGCGGTGGCGTTCGATCCGGCCGGCGGTCGGCTCGCGTCGGTGGCGATGGACTCGAACGGGCTGATCTGGAAGCTCCGATGAGCGGGTCGCCCGACCCGGGTCTCGCGCCGCGATCGAACCGCGCGCTCGTGCTCGGTCTCGTCGCCGGCCTCGTCGGCGCGGCCGGCCTCGGGACGTGGTTCGTCGTCCACGAGGGGGCGCGGGCCCGCGGCGCGTCGACCACCGGCGACTCCACCGCCGCCCCCCTCGTCCGCGGCGAGCAGGTGTACGGCCTCTGCGCCAATTGCCACGGTCTCGGCGGGGGCGGCCAGCTCGGGCGCGCGCCGGCGCTGCTCGGGTCTCCCTGGCTCGACGCCGATCCGCTGACGCGACTCGTCCTGCACGGATTCGCGGGACCCGACCC
>JBICIB010000918.1:0-2812 GCA_043101415.1 Planctomycetota bacterium JB042
TCTGGGACGTCGACACGATCTACCGCGGCACGCTGCGGCGGCCCGGGTTCTGCAAGGCGTGGGACTGCCTGGTCCAGGTCGGATTGACCGACGACTCGTACACGCTCGAGGGCGTCGACGGGATGACGTACCGCGACTTCGTCAACGCCTACCTCTGGTACGACGAGCAGATGTCGGTCGAGCTGAAGCTGCGCGCGTACCTGAAGCTCGACATGAACTCGCAGGAGTTCGACAAGCTCGAGTGGCTGGGGCTGTTCGAGCGGCGGGCGATCGGGCTGAAGCGCGCGACGCCGGCGCAGGTGCTGCAGCAGCTCCTCGAGGAGAGGTGGGCGTTGAAGCCGGACGACAAGGACATGATCGCGATGCTCCACAAGATCGAGTACGCGAAGGACGGCCGGCGGTATCGCGAACAGTCGTCGATGGTGACGCTCGGGAGCGACCCGGTGCGCACGGCGATGGCGCGGACGGTCGGGCTGCCGACGGGGATCGGGACGAAGCTGATCCTGACCGGAGAGATCGACCACCCCGGCGTGCTGATCCCGACCATGCCCGACGTCTATCGTCCCGTGCTGCAGGAGCTGCGCGCGCACGGCATCGCGTTCGAGCACACGGTCGAGGAGCTCGGCTGAGCGCCGTCGACGACGCCGGCGCGCCGATCGGACGCGTCGACGAGAGGAGGAGAGCATGACCGGAACCGTCGGCATCCGTCGCGAGGACAAGCACGAGTTCGAGCGGCGCGTCCCGCTCACGCCGGACGCGGTCCGGCGGCTGGTCGACCGTCACGGGCTTCGCGTGGTGGTCCAGCCGTCGGCGATCCGGGTGTTCGAGGACGACGCGTACCGGGAGGCGGGCGCCGCGATCGACGAGGACCTCTCCGGATGCGACGCGATCTTCGCGGTGAAGGAGGTGCCGAAGGACCTGCTCCTCCCCGACAAGGCGTACGTCTTCTTCTCGCACACGATCAAGGGACAGCCGCACAACATGCCGTTGCTACGGCGGCTGGCGGAGCTCCGGTGCACGCTGGTCGACTACGAGCGGATCGTCGACGGGGCCGGGCGGCGGCTCGTCTTCTTCGGGCGGCACGCGGGGCTCGCCGGGATGATCGACACGCTGTCCGTGCTCGGGCGGCGGCTGGCGGCGCGGGGGGTGGAGACGCCGTTCCTCTCGCTCGCGATGGCGCACGAGTTCGAGAGCCTCGACGCGGCGAAGGAGCGGGTGCGGGAGATCGGAGAGCGGCTCCGGCGGCGGCCGCTCCCGGAGGCGCTCCGGCCGTTCGTGGTCGGGTTCACCGGCGACGGGAACGTCTCGCGCGGGGCGCAGGAGATCTTCGACCTGCTCGGCGTCGAGGAGATCTCCCCGGCGGAGCTCGCGTCGATCCCCCGCGACGGGTCGGACGCGCGCCTGCTGAAGGTCGTCCTGCGCGAGGGCGACCTGGTCGAGCCGGTCGAGGACGACGCGCCGTTCGACCTGCAGGAGTACTACGACCACCCGGAGCGGTATCGCTCCACCTTCGAGCGCCACGTCGTCCACCTCGACGTCCTCGTGAACGCGATCTACTGGACGGAGGCGTATCCGAGGCTGGTGACGAAGTCGTTCCTGCGCGCGTGGTTCGCGCGGGAGGAGGCGCCGCGGCTCCTGATCGTCGGCGACATCTCGTGCGACATCGACGGTTCGATCGAATGCACCGCGAAGGCGACCACCCCGGACGTGCCGGCGTTCGTCTACGACCCGGCGACCGAGGCGGTCCGCGACGGCGTCGACGGCCCGGGGCTCTGCCTGATGACGACCGACTGCCTCCCGTGCGAGCTGCCGCGCGAGGCGTCCGAGTCGTTCACCGCCGCGCTCGAACCGTTCGTCGCCGCCGTCGCCTCCCTCGACCCGACGAAGTCGTTCGACACTTCGAAGATCCCCGACCCGATCCGAGCGGCGACCATCCTCTGGCGCGGCGCCCTCACCCCCGACTACGGCTACCTCGCCGAGCACCTCGCCCCCTGAACGACGCCCCACTCCGGACGGCGTCAGACCCCACTCCTTGCAAGTCGTGGGGTCTGACCCCACCCCACTCACGTACGTTCGTCGTGCGACATTTCGAAGCAGCCGAGCGAGCGCCCGGGCGTAGTCGTCACGGTGGAGACACAGTCGGTGCCGCTGCCAGAGGCGGTGAGCGGTCGCCAGCGAGACTTCCAGGCGGCGAGCGATCTCGGGCATGGTCATGCCGCAAGCGAGCCGGAGCAGCGCCGTGCCGAGAACCTGTGCGTCGTGCGAACGGGCATCGACGGCACGGAGCGCTGCGGCGATCGGGAGGAGCGGCCGGCGGCGGACCCGGCCGTCCGCCAGGGCCGTGTTGTCGTTCAACCACTGCCGGATGTGCCGGGGGGTGGCGGTCACGAGGTTCGTGTCGCCGCCCGCGGGGCGGACCCGACTCGCCAGGCGCGCCCGTACGACTTGCGCGAGTTCGAGGGGCTGGGTCGACGGAAACACCTCGTCGTATCGCGAGGGATCGTACGCGTCGAGCCCGAGGGTTCGACGGACCTCCCGCTCCACCGGGCCCCGCGTCAGCCAGGGCGGGCCGCCGAGTCGGGCGAAGTGGAATGCGGAGCCGAACTCGTACGCACTCGCCCGGTCGGCGATCCCCGCCCGGACGACGTTGTCGTCGATGTACCGGACGACGGTCGCGAAGTACTCGTCGAACTCGATGGGCGACGAGTGGTATCGCCCCTTGAACAGCCCGCCGTCCCGATCGTGCCGGCGGTTGAAGCGTCGCGAGTAGTGGCTCTGGACCCACTGCATGGAGGACGCCAGCTCCCCGACC
>JBICIB010000919.1:0-4746 GCA_043101415.1 Planctomycetota bacterium JB042
TCGCTCCCGAGGCGGACGCGCGAGGCGCCGAGCTCGGCGCAGAGCTCGCCGAGCCGCGCCAGCGAGCCGGGGCCGAAGACGATGCGGGTCCGCGGGGAGTGGTCGAACGGGACCGGGGCGTCCATCACCACCCTTCGCCCCGGGCGACGGCGCGGCGCACGCGCAGGAACTCGAACAGGTTCCCCTCGTGCGGCTGGTCCCAGTCGACGTGGGAGGTCGGGATCGGGCCGAGGTTCAGGCGCTCGACGTGCGGGGAGCGGATCAGCGCCTGCCGCAACGCGGGGTCGCGGGTGATCGCGGTCACGACCAGGGACGGCCCGATCGTGGAGACGACGTGCTCGGAGGGGACCTCGACCACGGCGACGTACGGAAAGAGGAACTCGGTGTTCGCGAGCTCGTGGTCCGGGCGCTCGCACCGGACGACGGTGGGGCGGAGGTAGGTCGACCCGTCGAGCGTGACCGACCGGTCGCCGTCGCGGTGGCGGGCGGTCACGTCGGCGGCGCCGCCCGCCGCGAGTCCGCGCTCGATCGCGCCGTCGATCCACTCCGCGACGCTCGGGTTCGCGAAC
Organism: Planctomycetota bacterium JB042; assembly: GCA_043101415.1. Lineage (GTDB taxonomy): Bacteria > Planctomycetota > B15-G4 > B15-G4 > JADJEK01 > JAUIEL01. Next base: position 570 of record JBICIB010000919.1, read on the forward strand.
GCGCAGAGCGTCGCGTCCGGGTCGTCGGCCGGCAGCGGTTCGATCGCGGCGAGCCGCGCGGCGAGCGCCTCGGCGACGGCGTCGCCGTGGGCCGGGACCACGATCGTCGAGGCGTTGATGCAGCTCCGCCCGCCGTTCCTCGCCACCGAGGCGACGAGGACGTCGAGGTGCGACTCCCAGCCGTCCGCCTCGTCCGGCCCGATCACGACCTTGCTGCGGCCGGGGCCGTGGATCTCGACCGCGGGGTTCGCGGCGTACGGCGCGGTCGTCCGGGCGTCGCCGAACAGCTGCGACCGGCCGCACCCCTCGAGGATGGCGGCGGCGCCGTCGTGCGTCGTCGGGTAGAAGCCGAACGCCTCGCGCGGGAAGCCGGCCGCCTCGAGCGCGCGCAGGATGCGCAGCGGCGTCCACGGCTCCTCCCGCCCCGGCTTCAGGACGACCGGCGTCTTCAGCGCGAGCGCGGGGAGCCAGATCGAGTTCACGCCGGGCGAGTTGCTCGGGAGGACGACGCCGAGCGCGTCGGCGGCGTCGGCGTACGACACCGGGACGCCGTTCTGGACGCCGACGCCGGAGTCGAGGACGGCCGGGTCGAGGCCGCGGGTCAGGCCGCGGAGGATCGCCGGCATGTCGCGCAGGACGGTCGCGATCTTCTCCATGTTGGCGCGGACCAACGCGTGGGGCATCCCGCTGGTCGCGGAGAGCGAGCGGACGTAGTCGTCGGCCGACTGCTCGTCCCCGGCGTCGTTCAACGGGAGCGTCCCCTCGAGGAACGGCTCGACGGCGCGGGCGCAGAGGTCGAGCAGCTCGTCGATCGGGCGGGCCCGGAGCGCGGCGGCCCGCGGGGCCGCCTTGCGCAGGTCGCGCCGTACGATCCCGGCGTTCGCCTGGCTCACGACCGCGAGCGGAGTCCCCGTGCGGTGGTCCCGCACCTCGACCGTGTCGAGGCTCTCGTACGCGGGGCCGTGCCGGAGGACGGGGATGTGGGGGAGGGACGGCACTAGTGTTCTGCCTCGTGAGTTCGTGCGCGTGATCGTGATGGATCGCGGCCGCTGGCGAGGCGCGACGACGACCGCGTGTTCGAGACAGTCCGAGGAGGAGCAACGCAGTCCAGCGGCCGCGAGGCGCGCGAGAATGCACACGAACTTGCGAGGCAGGACACTAGTAGACGCCCTCGACGATCTGTTCCTCGTGCGCGCGGAACGGGCGGACCTCGCCGGCGCCGTCCCACGGGTGCGTCGCGGTCGGCCGTCGCCGGATCGCCTCGTCGCGCTCGAGGAATCGGGGGAGGAGGAGTTCCCGGGTGAGCGTCGTCAGCTCGGCGCGCCCCCACTCGTCGTACTCGACGAGGGAGTCGGGGTCGTCGGGGCGGACGACGCGGACGACGGCGCGCGGCTGGGGGGCGTGATAGGTGATCGAGTAGCCGTTCGACGCGAAGTCCTTCTCGTGCTCGGCGAGCCCCATGAGGGTGTTGCCGTACGTCGGGACGAACGTCACCTCCCCCTCGAGGACCTCCTCGCACAGGAACCGGACGTTCTGCGGCGCCATCTCCGTCCCGCCGCAGAAGACGCCGCGGATCCCGGCCTCCGGGATCGAGAGGCGCTCGCCGAGCGCCTCGAGCAGCTTCGGCGTGGTGAAGAGGGCGGTCACGTCGCGGTGCTTCAGGATCTGCTCGGCCTGGTCGAGGACGTGCTCCATGTACGCCTTCGCCTGGTCGAACTGCCGCTCGCGGATCAGGCGCTTCACCCAGCGCGGGTCGAGGTCGACGAAGTAGCACGGGCTCCCGCGGTGGTTCGCGAGGAACTCGATCGCCAGGCGGAGACGCCGCGGTCCGGTCGGTCCGATCATCAGCCACGCGCCGCCGGGCGGGAACGCGTCGTCGTCGAGCGTGGACGAGAACGCGGCGTAGTCGATCTTGTAGTCGTCCCAGCCGATCCGCTGCTTCGGCATCCCGGTCGTGCCGCCGGTCTCGAAGATGGTGTACGGCCGCCCCTCGAACGCCCGAGGGACGAACCGGGAGTGCGGCTCGGAGCGGAGCCACTCGCCGTCGAAGCGGGGGAGCTTGGCGAGGTCCGCGAACGTCGTGATCTCCGCCACGGCGTCGAGGCCGAGGTCGCGCGCGCGATCGATCCAGAACGGCGTGCCGGTCTCCGGCGAGAAGTGCCACGCCACGGTCGCGCGGACGTGGGCGTCGAGCTGTTCGGCGGCCTCCTCCGGGCTGGCCGGACGCGGGGCGGGGGCGCTCTCGATCGGGTCGCTCACGGCATCGTCTCCACGGCGCGGCTCGGGGAGGTCCCCGGGAAGAAGCGGTCGACCACGGCGGCCGGCGGCGGCCGCGTGAGGAGGGACACGACGACCAGCGCGACCGCGGACGCGGCGAAGATCACCGCCACGGGCATCATCCCGGCCACGAGCCAGTCGCCGGGCTCGGTCGTCCCCGAGAGGGTCGGCTCGACCATGCCGACGTAGAAGAGCGGGATCCAGGTGGCGAGGACGGCGACGATCGAGGCGACCGCCCCGGCCTTCGTCAGCCGGCGCCAGTAGACCGACGCGAAGACGAGCGGGAAGAGGCTCGCGAACCCGCTGAAGCACCAGACCGCGAGGTCGAAGACGTGGGGGAGCGACAGCAGGGAGATGAGGTACGTCACGAGCACGATCGCCACGATGAAGACGCGCCCGAGGAGGACCTGGCGCCGGTCGGAGACGCGTTCCTTCCCGAGGTGGTGCAGCACGACGTCGTGCGTGAACATCGTCCCGAGGCAGACGAACTGCGAGTCGAGCGACGACATGATCGCGGCGAGGATCCCGGCGGTCAGGAGCCCGGTGACGACCGGGTCCTGCAAGAGCTCCGCGACCATCTTCGCCAGGACCGCGTTCGGGTTCCCGCCCGGCGGGTGGATGCCGGCCCCGACCGCCCACGTCCCCATCAGGACGCACGGCACCCAGACGATCATGATGAAGACCGGGTGCGCGACGATGCTGAGCCGGAACGTCTTCGCCGAGCGCGCGGTCAGCCAGTGCTGGAAGAGGTGCGGGAACATCCCGACCGAGAACGGCACCAGCATGTAGGTCAGGAACTGCAGCTGCCCGATCTTCCCCTCCCGCGACAGGTGCTCGGGCGCGTTCGCGAGGACCTGTTCGGCCGCCGCGGTGACGCCGCCGAGCTTGCGGGAGATCAGCACGAACGCCGTGACGCCCATCGCCATGAAGACGAGGGTCTGGAACGCGTTCGCCCACGCCGCGCCGCGCAGCCCGCCGGCGAAGATGTAGAACAGCACGACTCCGGAGATCACGAGGCCGGTGAGCCAGGGCGGCACCGCGCCGACGAACATCATCGCCCCGGTCGCCGGGTTCGGGACGCCGGGGAACGCCTCGGGGAACATCCCGACCGTGACGCCGCGGATGACCGCGCCGGCCCCGACGAGGCCGATCAGCAGGTACGGGATGACGAGGCCGACGAGGACCGGGAAGAGGAGGAAGCCGATCCCGTTCGAGTCGAGCCGGGCCCGGAAGTACTGGATCTGGGTGACGAAGCCGTGCCGCTTCCCGATCGCCCAGAGCTTGATCCCGACGAGGAAGAAGACGAGCGAGTGGACGAGCCCGGACGACGACGCCATCAGCCCGTAGACGCCGATCCCGAGCTCGTACGACTTTCCGGTCGACCCGACGAGCGCGAACGCGGTCATCGTCGTGCCGAACACGCTCATCAGGAGGAGGAACGGGCCGATCGATCGGTTGGCGACGAAGTAGTCGCTCGACGTGCCGCGGAACGCCCGTTGGCTGATCGTGCCGAGGCCGATCAGGAGGAAGAGGTAGGCGGCGAGGATCCAGAGCGGGGTTCGGTCGGCGGCCTCCGCGAAGGCGAGGGTCATCCCTTCCCCCCCGGGTCCGCCTCTCCCTCGTTCGCCCACGCCTCGACCTCGTCGGGCCAGACCCACCGCAGCGCGAGCGCCCAGAGCGCGGCCGCGGCCAGGGAGTACGTCGCGTGGTACGCGAGGCCCGACGGGAGGAAGCCGAACACGAGGCTCCGGTCCCCCCAGAGCCACGCGTCGTGGTGCAGGACGGCGAGCGCCGCCACCAGGATCCAGAACGCCCGCATCAGCCGTCCGACGTCGAGCCGATCGCGAACAGGTGGGTGTGCGTCGCGACGTAGAGCGTCCCGTTCGCCGCGATCGGCGAC
>JBICIB010000920.1:0-2837 GCA_043101415.1 Planctomycetota bacterium JB042
CGGGCAGAGAGCGTGCTCAGCGCGGCGGGAACCGCGGCCTCCAGCAAGGCGTCCCAGGCGTCGAGGGCGGCGTCCCGGACCTCGAGTCTCCGCTCGCGCTCGGCCTCCTCGATCAGGCGCGAGAGCATCTCGCACGCCTTCTCCGCGTGGTACCGGGTCAACCAGGGGTCGGTCGTGGACACGTCCGGATCGAGCAGGCGCCTCGCGACGGTTCGGACCTCCTCTTCGAGCGGAAGGAGCGTCCCTCGCCGGTCGAACGCATCGAGGAGGCTCCCTTTGTCGTCGCCGACCGCCTTCGACCGGACGATCTCGGCGAGGAGTTCGCGGTCGTCGAGGAGGGGGGACTCTCCGCGACCGAGGAAGGCGCCGAGGATCGCGCGGCGGACTCCGGGGTCGTCGTCGTTCGCCCACGCGACCGCGAGGTTCTTCATCTGATCGGTCGCTTCGGTGTTGCCGTCGTTCAGCCACGACGCGAGCGTGCGGGCGGCCCCGAGGCGGGCGGGAGGATTCGAGGTGGTGATCTCCTCGAGGGTCTCTCGCGACGTGACTCCGTGATGCAGGAGGAACAGGAGGGACGCTCCGCCCAGGGCCGCGGAGTCCTCGGTGGAGCTGCGGGCGAGGGAGGTGAGGAGATCGCGTGCGCGCTGGCTCGCGGACTCTTCGGCCTCGTCGTTGGCGACCGCGATCCATCGGAGAGCATGCGCCACGCGCGCGTCCGACGCGACCCGCATGTCCTCGGCCACGCGAAGGACCCACTCGATCGCGCGAGCTGGATCGGCGGAGCGCGCGACGATTGCGACCTCGGCACTGCCGGCGCGAACGCTCGGCTCGAGGTGATCGATCAGCGGTTCGATGACATCGAGCGCGAGCGCCCTTCGTGCGGGCTGCTCCTCTGCGACGCGCGCGAGCGCGTGGAGGGCGACGTAGGACGTGTTGCGGCTGGCGTGCTCGTCGGCGATCTCGCCGAGCCGCCGCAGGAGTGAGTCGGACCAGTCGTGATCGGCGCGGTCGTGCACGCATTGCGCGAGGACATCCGAGCACTCTGGCTCGTTCCGGTATTCGGGTCGAAGGATCAGGCTCTCGAGCTCGCTCGGTTCGACTCGATCGAGGGTGGTGAGGTTCGACAGTCCCTCCAGGATCGCCCGACGCCCGATGGCCGGCAGCGCCCGTTCACGCGTCGCGAACTCGCGGGCGTAAGCGAGGAAGCGATCTGGGTCGCGACTCGCGCACTGACTCAGCCTCGTTGCGATTCCGGCGCGAGACGTGTCGACCGGGCGTCCGTCCGGGCCCGGTTGCCAGCGGTCATCCCCCGGTTTGGCCCGCCGAAACGCAGCGATCCACTCGTCCGGCGTCCAGTTCGACGCCTCCTCCACGGAAACGGCCGGCTCCACGGCCGGCAACGATCGAGCCTCCGATTCGGGCACGTCCGGCAGTTCGTTCGCCCGGGCGCGAAGTCCCTCGACGACCTCGGGCGAGGCTCGTCGCGCGACCCCGAGGAGGAACTCCCGCGCCACACGCGAAGTCCGCGGCGCCCACGCCGCGTTCCGGAGGAACTCGGTCACCACCGGATCCCGCGCGAACCATGCGGCCGCGCCGTCCGCGGTCGCTTCGGGTGTCCCTGCTTCGAGCGCGGCGCCGATCCGGAGGAAGAGCCAGGCGTCGAGCATGCGCGGCGGAGAGGGAGCCCATTTCGCGAGCTGCGCCCAGTCGAGCTCGCCGACCGAGATCGAACGGGCGGCGGCGCGGGCGAGAAGGTCGACGACGCGAACGAGGGTCACGTCCTCGGAGGCGTACCGTGCCATCCCCTCCGCTTCCACGTCGGAGACGTTTAGGCCGGCCCACCAGACTCGCGTTGTCGCGAGGAGTTCGGCGCCGAGGTCCAACAGTTCCTCGGGAAGCGAGTCGCGGTCCGGCCACTGGTACATCCAGTCCTTCTCGTGCCTGGGCGTGGTCAGCTCGCTCCGAGACGTCCTCTTCAGCGACGCGGCGAGCAGCCGGACGGCGCGGAGTGGCATCCTCGCCATGAACTCCGACCAGTCGATCGGGTACGAGTCCGGACCGACGAACGGACTTTGCAACCGCATCTCGAACTGCGCGTCGCAGTCCTCCGCCGGGTCGTGCCAGAAGACGAGCCTTGCCCGATCGAGGAGGTCGGGGTCGTCTCTCTTCCAGCGCTCGAGGTGCGCGGTGACCTTCTCTCCACGTTTGACGCTGACCGCCGCCAGGAGCTGGAGCAGGAGGTCGCGATGGTCCGGCCACGTTTCCCAGTACCGGTCGAGGTCGTCCTCCAACGCGTCCATCCATCCTTCGTGGTCGTACACGACAGTGCGGGCGACGGAGGCGCGCCGTCGTTCGTCGTCGAGGAGGCCGCGAATGAGGTCGACGATCGGCGGTCTCGGTTCGTCGACGGCCGCGAGGCCCATGAGGATCGCGTGCTTCGTCAGCGGCCGGACCGAGTCGTCGGCGAGAATGGCGTCGAGCATCCGGGCGCCTCTCTCGTCGCGCGCAGCGATGACCGTGGTCGCGAGCCGGAGGCGGCGCGCCTTGTGGAGGTCCTGGTCGGAGCGATCTCCGATCCAGGCCCGGAGCTCCTCGGCGCTTCGAACTCCCTTCGCGACTCGAAGAGCCAGGCGCGTGTCCGTGACGACCTGGTGGAACGGTCGGACGTGACCGGCGGAGGTCCCGACGAGGATGTTGGCGTCGACGAGCCGGTCCACGGCCGCCGGCGGAGAGAGCGTCGAGCGATCGATCGAGGTCGCGCCGTCGGCATCCATCCGTTCCGCCACGGTGTCGAGCACCTCGATCGCGTCGCGGCCGATCTCCTCCCGCAGCGACTC
>JBICIB010000921.1:0-2813 GCA_043101415.1 Planctomycetota bacterium JB042
CGGGCCCGAGGAGCGTCGCCAGCGCGTCGTCCGGCCGGTGGGAGAACCCCTCGCCGAGGAGGCGCCGGACCTCGGCGACGCGCGGGTGCGCGAGCGACGGCGGGTGCGCCACCGTCATCAGCGACGCGTCCTCGTTCGGGTCCCAGCCGCTCCCCCAGTTGGTGGCGTGGATCCGGCCGTCCGGCCCGAACTCGGCGTCCGACGGCCCGACGATCCGGTCCGGCTCGAGGAAGACGTGGAAGTCCTCGACCCGGAGCGACGCCCCGTCCGGCGCCAGCCGGAACGCCTGGACGAACCCGCCGCCCCCGGCGCAGTGGGTGAGGAACTGGTGGTCGTCGTACCGCTCGGGGAGGCCGGTGCCGGGGTACGGGAACGCCCCGGACGGCCCCTGCCCGAGCGGGTGGTGGAGCGGCGGCAGCACCGACGCCGGCCGGATCGGGCTCCGGTGGACGGCCGCCTCGCGCCGCGCCCCGATCCGCTCCGCGATCCGCCCGGTCGTCCACCACGTCTTCTCCCGCAGCCACGGCCCGCCCGAGTCGGCCCGCTGCACCGACAGGCGCCACCCGTGGTCCGACCCGAACGGGACGTGGACGATCCGCGCGCGGTCCCCCTTGTCGCAGTTGTTGTCACCGGTCCAGAGGTCGCCGAGCGCGGTGAACGCGAGGTCCTGCGGGTTCCGCAGCCCGACCGCGAACGGCTCGAGGCCGGTGCCGTCCGGGTTCATCCGGAAGACCGCGCCGGTCTTCCCGGCGAACGTCCGTCCGTCGTCGGTCTCGACGTGGAACGACCGGTCGCCGACCGACCAGTAGAGGCGGCCGTCCATGCCGCGCACCAGGCCGTGCATGTCGTGGCCGAGGAACGAGAGGACGACGCCGAAGCCGGTCGCGACGACCTCCTTCTCGTCGCCCGTCGCGCGGCCGTCGCCGTCCCGGTCGACGAGGCGCCAGAGGTCCGGCACGTTCGCCAGCCAGACCCGGTCGCCGTCGACGAGCACGTCCGCCGCCGGCCCGGTCGACCAGCGGTCGAACCCGTCCGCGAACACGACCCGCCGGTCGGCGCGCCCGTCGCCGTCCGGGTCCTCGTACCGGACGACCTCCTCCGACAGCCCGTCGTGGAAGCAGAACTCGGCCGCGTCGTTCTCCTTGTCGTCGTCGCGGCGGAACTTCCCCGCCCGGACCTGTTCGCGCAGCACCTCCTCGAACTCCGCGAACGTCCGGACCCGCAGCTCGAGGTCCTCGAGCTCGCCGTCGCCGCGCGACTGGCGGACGCCGACGGTGTATCGGCGCGTCTCGGCGACCCAGACCCGTCCGCGGTCGTCGACCGAGAGGCCGATCGGATGCCCGACCCGGTCCGGCCCCGCGAACTCCCGCACCTCGAGCGGGAAGCCGCGCGGCGGACCTTCCGCCGGGGCCTGCGCGAGGAGCGGCGCGGCGAGGAACGTGGCGGCGAGGGCGGCGGCGGAGCGGCGGGACATGCGGCGCGATTCTGCCCGCCTCGCCCCGCCGGCGCCAGGATCCGGGCCGGAGGGCGGCTCCCCCGAACCGTGAAAATTCGGAATCAGATTCCGAATTTTCAAAGTACCGTGACTCCCATGATCGCTCGCGAGCGGCACCTGGAGACCGTCCTCCGACTCCTGAGGCAGAGCCCGGTCGTCGCGTTGCTGGGGGCGCGTCAGGTCGGAAAGACCACGCTCGCCCGCGAGATCGTTCGGCGGTGGAAGCAGCCGACCCTCCACCTCGACCTCGAGAGGAGCTCCGATCTCGCCCGCCTCTCGGACCCGCAGCTCGCGCTCGAGCGCCGGAAGGGACTCGTCGTTCTCGACGAGGTGCAGCGCAAACCCGACGTGTTCGAGACGCTGCGCGTGTTGGCCGACCGCCCGAGGAAGCCGAGTCGGTTCCTCGTGCTCGGCAGCGCTTCTCCCCACCTCCTTCGACAGAGCGCGGAGTCGCTCGCGGGACGGATCGCGTACCACGAACTCCCCGGCTTCCTGGTGGACGAGGTCGGTCCGGCGAACCTCGACCGCCTCTGGCTCCGAGGCGGTTTCCCCCGCGCCTACACGGCGCGCACGGAGGATGCGAGTCGCCGCTGGCGGGACGACTTCCTCCGCACGTTCCTCGAGCGGGAACTGCCCGACCTCGGACTCCGCACGCCTCCCGAGGCGCTGCGCCGATTCTGGTCGATGCTGGCCCATTGGCACGGACAGGTCTGGAACGCGAGCGAACTCGGCCGGTCGCTCGGCGCGAACGACAAGACGGCGCACCGCTACCTGGACATCCTCTGCGCGACGTACATGGTGCGAACCCTCCGGCCGTGGCACGAGAACCTGCGAAAGCGACAGGTTCGGTCGCCGAAGGTCTACCTGACGGACACCGGGTTGCTCCACCGACTTCTCGGCATTCGGGATCGGCACGATCTCGACGGCCATCCCAAGGTCGGCGCGTCGTGGGAGGGCTTCCTCGTGCAGCAGGTCATCGGTCGACTCGGAGCGCGGCCCGAGGAGTGCCACTTCTGGAAGGCGCACGCGGGACCCGAACTCGACCTGCTCGTCGTGCGGGGGCGCCGCCGCCTCGGGTTCGAGTTCAAGCGGACGGCCGCTCCCGAGGTCACCCGGTCGATGCATCTGGCGATGGAGGCGCTCGGGTGGAAGAAGCTCACCGTGGTTCACGCGGGTCCGGAGTCGTTCCCGCTCGCCCGAAACGTGGACGCGCTCGCGGCGGATCGCCTGACCCGAGACCTCGCGCCGCTGCGGTGACGAGACGACGGTTCCGCCCGCCCCTCGCATCGGCCGCCCCGCGGAGATCGGAAGAGCGGCG
>JBICIB010000922.1:0-13091 GCA_043101415.1 Planctomycetota bacterium JB042
GCTCCGTGTCCGTCATGAGAGGTCGCAGAATAGTTATTCGACCGTTGCGGTCAAGTATCGCATGAAAATTCCTGAGAAGACGTCCCGATCCGCTCTCCCCCGGCCGAGACCGAGGGAGGGAGATCGAGGGGACGGGGAGGGGGTGAAGAAAAGAGGGGGTCAGGCGCCGGCGCGCCGCCCGACCGTCAGCAGGGAGCCCTGCTTCGTCTTCCACTCGGCGCTCGCGATCTCGGGGGGGAGCTTGATGCGCCCCTGCTCGACCACCGTCAGCCCCGCCGCCTCGAACCGGTTCTTCCAGCCGAGCGCGGAGTGGAGCCGCATCCTCACCCCGACCTCCTTCGGCCAGGTGTGGCTCGCGGTGTTCTCGGCGTAGTAGTCGACGACGCAGACGAACGTGCCGCCGGGGCGGAGCAGGTCGTGGACGCGCGCGAGGCCGCCCTCGAGGTCGTCGAGGTAGTAGAACGCCTCCATCGAGAAGATCCCGTCGAAGCGCCCCTCGGGGAGCGCCTGCTCGGGGAACTCGGTCCGGAGGAACTCGACGTTCGTGAACTCGGCGGAGAGCTCCTTCGCCCGCTCGATCATCGAGAGCGAGACGTCGATCCCCGTCGCCCGGCCCGCCGGCGCGCGCTCGGCCGCCCACCGGACCGAGTACCCGTTGCCGCAGCCGACGTCGAGGTACCAGGAGTCGCGCTCGAGCGGGATCCTCTCGAACGCCGGCCGCGCGGCCGGGCCGTGCGCCTCCGCCATCGAGTCGGACCGGCCGGACCTCGCCCAGCCGTCGAACAGATCGCGGCCGGAGTCGACGTGTCTTTCGCGTTCCATCGCCGTATTCGACCCGATCCGGGGCGCCCGGCGGAGCGGTTTCGCGCCCCCCGGGTGATACCCCGCCCGGCCGCCCGGGAAAAACGGCCGGGTTCCCGCTTCATCGGACCGGTCCGCGGGCCGATCCACGGGGACGGGCCGCCCGCACCCCCAGGAAGCGACGCATGCCGGTCGACTGGAACGCCGAGAACGCCGCGCACCTCCGCCGCCGCGCGGGGTTCGCCGCCACCCCCTCGCAGGTGAAGAATGCCCTCAAGAAGAGCCGCTCGAAGACGATCGGCGGCCTCTTCAAGCGGGACAAGAAGTCGGACAAGGGGCCGAAGAAGGGGTTCCAGAGCTTCCGCGAGATGCAGCGGTGGTGGCTCGAGCGGATGCGGACGACGAAGAGCCCGCTGATCGAGAAGCTGACCCTCTTCTTCCACAACCACTTCGCGACGTCGATCGAGAAGGTCGGCTCGCGCGAGCTGATGCACCGGCAGAACCGGACGATCCGGAAGTTCTGCCTCGGGCGGTTCGAGGACCTCGTCCTCGAGATGTGCCGCGACCCGGCGATGATCGTCTGGCTCGACAACAAGTCGAACAAGAAGAACGCGCCGAACGAGAACTTCGCGCGCGAGCTGATGGAGCTGTTCACGACCGGCGTCCTCGATCAGGACGGGGTCGCGAACTACACCGAGCAGGACGTCGTCGAGTCGGCGCGCGCCTTCACCGGGTGGACGATCTCGGACGGGAAGTTCTTCTTCGCCGAGTGGAACCACGACTTCGACGAGAAGACGTTCCGCGGGACGACGGGGAACCTCGACGGCGAGGACGTCGTCGCGAACCTGGTCCAGGACTCGGCGACCGCGCGTCGGCTCGGCATGAAGCTCTGGTCGTTCTTCGCGTACGACGTCGAGCTGGACGACCCGGTCGTCGACGAGCTCGAGACGGTCTACTTCGCGACCGACGGCGACGTCGAGGCGATGGTCCGCGCCATCTTCGAGCACGACCTCTTCTACTCGGCCTCGGCGAAGAACCGGCGCGTCAAGAGCCCGGTCGAGTGGTACGTCGGCCTGATGCTGCTGCTGAAGGCGAAGGTGAAGCACGACCCGTGGAACCACATCCCGTACCGCCTCGACGAGATGGGGCAGTCGGTGTTCGAGCCGCCGTCGGTCTTCGGCTGGAAGGAGGGGCTCGGCTGGGTCGAGACCGCGGCGCTCCTCGAGCGGGCGCAGTTCGCCGAGGACCTCACCTCGTCGCGCGACAAGGACGACCTCCTGTCGTGGTCGCCGAAGAAGCTGCTCGGGAAGAAGAAGAAGTACAAGAAGTTCGACGCCGGCGAGACCGCCGACCTGCTGCTCGAGCAGCTCGGCCCGCTGGAGGTCGCGGCGTCGACGCGGGCGGCGCTGGTCGCGTACCTCGAGGCGGACTCGTCCGGCGAGCCGGCCGAGTTCTCGCTCGACGGCGAGACGATCGACCGGAAGGTCCGCGGGTTCGTCTCGCTCGCCCTCTCCCTCCCCGAGTTCCAGGTCCACTGAGAGGTCCCTTCGCATGTCTCTCGATCGCCGCGAGTTCCTGAAGCGGAGCCTCGTCTTCGTCCCCGCCGCCGGGATCGCCCCGGCGATGCTCGTCCGGGCCGCCGCCGCGGCGCCCGGCGGCTCGACCAAGAACCTCGTCCTGATCGAGCTGGACGGCGGGAACGACGGGATGAACACCCTCGTCCCGTACGGGCTGAACGGCGGGGCGTACTACACCGAGTTCCGTCCGACGATCGGGATCCCCGCGGGATCGGTCCTCGACCTCGGCGGCGGGCTCGGCCTGAACCCCGGCCTCACCGCGCTGAAGGCGCGCTTCGACGCGGGACGCCTCGCGGTGATCCCGGGCGTCGGCTACCCCGACCCGGACTTCTCGCACGAGGTGTCGCAGTCGATCTGGGCGACCGGCGACCCGACGGGCGGGGCGACCGACGGCTGGCTCGGCCGGATGCTCGCGCAGTTCCCCGTGCCGTCGTTCCCGTGCGCGCTCGACCTCGACGGACACCTCGACAAGATCCTCGTCGGGAGCGGCGGCTTCGTCCCCGCGTTCAGCTCGATCGGCCAGTTCAACTTCCCGTACGACCCGCACGCCTGGTCCGACAAGGAGAACCGGCGCGTCGCGTACGAGGCGGCCGTCGACGGGCTGACCGGCTCGGGCGGGCTGGTCGGCACGATGAGCGACACGTCGAAGGGGATGCTCGGGCTGATCGACACCCTCCAGTCGATCCCCGAGTTCACGCACGTCGGCGACTACCCGAGCCACTACGTCCAGAACGCGCTGAAGCTGATCGCCCGGCTGATGCAGGCGGACCTCGGCCTCCGCATCTTCCACGTCCCGTACGGCGGGTTCGACACGCACGGCGACCAGGAGCTCGACGGCTACCACACGAACCGTTTGCAGATCATCTCGGACGGGGTGCAGGCGCTCTACGACGACCTCGCGACGATCGGCGAGGCGGCGAACACGCTGTTCGTCTTCTACTCGGAGTTCGGGCGGACGATCCACGAGAACGGTTCGGCCGGGACGGACCACGGGTCGACGAGCGTGATGTTCGTGGTGGGGGACGGCGTGACGGGGGGAGTGACGACGGCGCATCCGCCGGTCGATCCGACGCAGCTGGGACCGGACGGGGAGCTGCAGCGGACGACGGACTTCCGGGACGTGTTCGGGACGATCGCTTCGAAGTGGTACGGGGCGGATGTGACGGGGTTGTTTCCGGGGCACACGGTGGTGGATCTGGGGTTCTTGCCGTAGGCGGGGTGCGGCGCTGCGCGGGGCTTTGATCGCTGCGCGGGCCGGGGACACCGCTGCGCGGGGCGGGGGGCACTTCGCGTGGTGCGTGGGGCCGCTTCGCGGGGGTCCGCTGCGCGCGGGGCGGTGACCGGGGATTCGGCCGCGGGGCGTTCGGTGGCCACGGCGCGCCGGGAGCGGGAGGTGGAGGGGGTCGCTCGGCGCGCTACGCGGGCGACCGGCGTGTCGGGGACGGGGGCGACGAGGGGTTGGGCGATCGCGTTCGCCGCCGATCCGGCCGCCCGCTCCGCTCGTTCCGCATCGCGACCTGACGTCGTTGGGTTCGCGGAATCGGTTTGGGTCGCTCGCCTCCACATGGCACTCCCGACCCCCTCCACCTCCCGCTCCCGGCGCGCCTCGACCGTGCGGAGACGGACGGCTCACCCCGATTCTGGGTAATGGAGGAAGAAGGAGGGGACCCATGGATGGGGGATTGCGGGGTCGGAAGTTCGAATCGGATTCGGCGGCTCAGTTCGTCTCGAACGTCTCCCCCGGGCGGAGGAGGTGCAGGCGCACGCCGCGCGCGGCGTGCGGGTCCCCGGCCTCGCCGTCCTCGATCTCGGCCTGTCGGGCGTCGTAGACCAGGACGCCCCCCGTGCCGGCGACCTCGAAGCGGTCTCCTCGGACGATCACCGCGGTCCGCTCGTCGATGCCGACGCCGAGGTCGCCGGGGTGGTCGAGGACGGCGGCGAGGAGGCGGTTGTTCCGGCGTCGCTTCAGGAAGTGCTGGTCGACGATCACGCCGGGCCAGAGCCCGAGGCCGTCCTCGAGCTCGGTCCGCCCGCGACCGACCCCCTCGAGGTCCGCCTCGCCGGTGATCATCCGCGCCGACAGCACGGCGGCGCCGGCGCTCGTCCCGCCGACGACCGCGCCGTTCGCGTGGGCCTCCCGGACCGCGTCGATGAGGCGCGCCTCGCGGAGCGCCTCCATCAGTCGCCGCTGGCTGCCGCCGGACATCCAGAGGAGGTCGGCGGCGAGGATCTTCTCGCGGGCGGCGCGGGCCGGCTTCAGCTTCGCGATGTCGACCCGCTTCGCTCCCGCCTCCCGGAACATCTCCGCCGTGCTCCGGCCCGCGTCCCCCCGGGACGAGGCCTGAGGGAGGATCAGGACCCGGGCGTCCTTCCCCCCGGCGAGCTCCAACGCTCGGCGCACCACCTCGTCCGGCGTTCCTCCGCCGCCGACCACGACGAGCGGGCCGGGGGCGGCGGTGAGGGGGACGGTGAGGGTGACGAGGGTGAGGAGGAAGGTGACGAGGGCGAGCGTCGATCTCGGGAGGTTCGGCATCCGTGCAGACTACCCGTGCCCGGGAGGAGCCGCGTCGCGGGGGCGGGGCGGTGAGCGGCGATTCGGCCGGGCCCGGCGAGGGCCGCGGTCCTCCGGGAGCGGCTCACGCAACCGACGTCGCCGACGCTGCCGGCTTCCGGCGCTCCCGCAGAAGGCAGACGAAGGACCCCGCCGACGGCGTGAACTAAGTCATTGACTTAGTAAGCAGGCGACTTATGATCCGGGTGTGGACGTCACCTGGGACGAGACCAAGAGTGCATCCAACCAAGCGAAGCACGGAGTCTCGTTCGAAGAGGCGAGCGAGCTGTTCACGTCGGGTGTGGACTATCTCGAGATCTACGACGAGGCCCACTCCGCGGACGAGGATCGGTTCATCGCAGTAGGTCCGATCCGTCGCGGCGTGGTCCTGGTTGTGTGGAGCGAGCGATTCTGGATGAATGACCAGGAGAGCGCCATTCGGATCATCAGCGCCCGCTGGGCGACCAGGCGGGAGCGGGATCATTACCTTTCCTCGATGGAGTAGTCGCGATGTCTGACATTCCGGAGTTGACCGCAAAGCAACTTGCTCGCGCGATGCCGGCGAAGGTTCGAAAGCGTCTCATCGCCGGCAAATTCGAGACCGGCGCCGATGTCGCCGCGCTCCGCCGATTCGTCGGTTTGACGCAGGCGCGCTTCGCGGAAGCGATGGGGATCAGTGTCCACACGCTTCGCAACTGGGAGCAGGATCGTCGCAAGCCCGAGGGACCTGCGATTGCCCTGCTTCGGATCGCGGCTCGTCATCCGAGGCTCATCCGTGAGAACCTGGAGTCGGCGGCGTGACGCGCGCGGTCGGCGTCCAATCTGCGTCTGCAGCCGCCGGAGCCTCGCGCCGCGGATGAGGCGCGACCCGTTGGACGCAGAGGAGGTCCTCTTGTTCGAGGCGGGGCACACCATTTCCGACCGGTACGACGGTCCGACCGGAGGTCTCGCCGACTTTCGAGGGAGTCCACACCTCTACGAGACGCAGTGGTCCGCCGAACGCCGGCAGTTCGGGCCTCGTTTCACGCTCAGCCCGGTGGACGAGGTGACACTCGTGCTGGCGCTGGAGGACTGGGCGATCTGGCTCCGGTGGGAACGCGCGTTCAAGGCTGGAGCCGTCGGTCAGGCAACGCACCCGGCCTTGCCTGAAGACCGTGAGCGCCACGAGGAGTTGCGACGCTTGCTCCAGCCGCGGCTTGTGCTCGATGCTCGCCGCGCCTTCGAGGTGAACGGTGAATTCCGGTGGCAAGCGTGCGACGGTGGAGAACCCCTGCTGCAGGTGCGGTGGTACGATCCGGCGGACTCGCCGTAGCGGGCGGTGAGCCACGCGATAGAGCGCCTTCGAGTTCAATTCCCTGGCGACTCGAATCGCTCGGACGATCTACATGACAAGCAACGACGTCGTCTTCGGCGGAACCGAGTTCGAGCGCTTCGCGATCGAAGTGCGTGGGTACTCGTATCCGACCCGGACCGACGAAAGTGATGGAAACTGGCTGAACTGCAGGGCATCGGTAGCGGCCGGAGGCTTCCGGGGCTCTGTCGAGTGCTCTCTCCGCGCAGAGGACTTCGAAGCGCTCGAGCGCAGCCTGTCCAAGCTCCTCGATGAACCGCGCGGACGCGCCGAGTTCACCACGGACGAGGAGCAGGTCGCGTTCCGTATCGAAGGAGACGGGCTCGGGCATTTCGAGGTTCACGGCGAGGTCGTCGAGCAGCCAGGAGTTGGAAACCGCCTGCGGTGGCGCATCGAGGTCGATCGGTCCCAAGTGGCGGCGGCGCTGCGACAGGTGCGTGCGATCAAGGCCGCGGTCCCGGTGCGAAGAGTGTGACGCGTGACGAGCGATGGCGACGGCGCTTCGCATCCCTGCTGGCCCGTGGTCTCGTTCTCCCACGGGATCCGGCTCGCCCCCCTTCTGCTATGTGGCCTCGGTCGAACTCGAGAGGCCATCGAACTGGGTGGCAGGTTCGCCTCCGCCGAGCTGCCTCGGCGTTCGACGGAGAGTGGAGGTTGAACCACATGGAAGAGCGAGTCGTGGTTTCCGAGGGTGGAGGCAGAGCCGACTTCCGAATCAGGACGCCTGGTAGGTACGCGATGGATCTCGCGGTCGACCTGATGGAGTTTCTCGACCGGCAACCAAACGTGTCCGTTGGGAACACGGGGTGGAAGCAGGGATTCGGTTTGAGAGTCGCGGACTGGATTCCCATCCACACCAAGAATGCGGTTGCGGAGCTGCAGACAGACGGGGACGAGATCCTGATCCGCCATGAATCGGGTGCACGAAGTGAGTTCGTCGCCGTCATGGATTTGGTACGTCGCTTCGTCCGGGACTTGCGACGCTGACCGGTCGGGTCGCGCTTCGAGAGGCCGCCCTCGAGAAGGTGGAGGCGTACGCGGACTGGAGGAGGACGGACAACGGGTGACGAGCACGTCTCCGGTCCCCGGTCCCCCGGTCCCCCGGTCCCCCGCGACCCGGTCTTCCCCTCCCTCTCCCGCTCCCCGGCGTCCGGCGCCCGGCACGCTCCGCGCGAGGCCGTTCGTGCGCGCCGCCCGCCCGTCCCCCCGTCCGCTCGTGCGCCACCCCTCCCGACCTTGCTAGACTCTCCCGTTTCCCCATCCCCCGAAAGACCGACCCCGAAGAAACCATGCGCTTCCTCACCCCCTCCAGCTCCCTCGCCCTCCTCCTCACCCTCCCCGCCCTCGCCGCCTGCACCAAGACCGCCGACTCCGTCGTCGTCGACCACGCCACCCCGACCTGGGAGTCGTTCGGCGGCGAGGTCGCCGACGGCGAGTTCGTCCCCGTGGCCGACGTCCTGACCGACGCGGACGCGAACCAGGGGAAGACGCTCCGCCTCGAGGGGGACGTCGAGTCGGTCTGCAAGAAGAAGGGGTGCTGGATGACGATGCGCGCCGGCGACGAGGAGATGCGCGTCACGTTCCAGGACTACGGCTTCTTCGTGCCGCTCGACTGCGAGGGGCGGAAGGTCCAGATGGTCGGGACGTTCGACGTGAAGATGACGCCGGTCGACGAGGCCCGTCACTACCTCGAGGACGCCGGCAAGCACGAGGAGGCGGCGAAGATCACGGAGCCGCAGCGCGAGTACGTCTTCGTGGCGACCGGCGTCCGGATGGAGCCGGCCGCGGAGGAGGCGGCGTCGGCGGACGACGCCGGCTCGGACGGATGAGCCTCGCGCTCGCCGTCGGCCTGCTCCTCGCCGCTCCGGCCGGCGAGGCGGCGACGTTCGAGCTGCTCGGCCGGAACGAGGCCGGCGCGCTCGTCTTCTCCCGCCCGACCGACGGCGCGCGCGTCGTCTGGGTCGAGGCGGGAGAATTCCTCCAGCCTCGCTACGCGCCGCGGCGGAGCGATCCGATCGAGCGCCGGACCCGCACGCTTCCGGGCTACGCGATCGACGAGACGGAGGTGACGAACGAGCGGTTCGCGCGGTTCCTGAACGCGCGCGGCTCGGCGGTCGACGACCGCGGGCGTCCGCTCGTCCGATCGGTCGCCGACGGGCTGGTGGAGGTCGACGGCGTCTGGCGGCCGGAGGCCGGCGTCGAACGGCTGCCGGCGCTCGGGGTGACCGGCCACGGGGCGCTCGCGTACGCGGAGTGGGTCGGCGGCGCGCTCCCGACGCTGGCGGAGTGGCAGAAGGCGGCGGGGGGCGTCGAGGGGCGCGTCTGGCCGTGGGGGGACGCGCCGCCGGAGGCGCGCCACGCGAACTCCCGCGCGTTCGCTCCGGACCGGCCGATGGTCGTCGGGTGCCATCCCGACGGCGCGAGCCCGTACGGCGTGTTCGACCTCGCCGGCAACGTCTACGAGCGGGTCTTCGCGCCCGGTCGCGACGCGCCGGTCGTGATCCGCGGCGGCTCGTGGTGCTCGCCGCACCCGCTGAACCTCCGGACGCTCGACATGTGCGTGCAGGCGATGGGCGCCGCCGACCGGACCGTCGGGTTCCGGTGCGTCGTCCGGTCCGGCGCGGGCCTGCCGGCGGACCCCGAGGCGCACGCCGCGCTCGCGGCGTCGGAGGCGGGCGCGCGGGACGCGTCCCGTCCCCCCGCGACCGACCTCGCGCGCGAGGAGGCGCCGCGGCCGCGGCTCCGGCTCGCCCGGACGTGGGAGGCGGCGCGGGCGGAGGCGCGCGCCCGGAACGTGCCGATCCTCGTGTCCCTCCACTACGACACGTGCGGCCAGTGCGACCGCACGAAGGTCGGCGTCTTCGAGGACCCGCGGTTCGTCGAGCGGATGAACGAGCGGGCGGTCGTGGTGGTCGGCCAGTTCTCGCACGACGCCGAGGGCGAGCCGCACCGCTCGGGCGAGGGGGGCGCCTGTCCGCTCCTCCCCGGGCTGACCTGCGACGAGCACTTCGACCTCTGGTTCGAGCTGTTCGAGCGGGTCGGCGGCTTCTCGATCTCGCCGGGGAACTTCCTGGTCGATCCGCGCGTCGGCGACGACGGCTACGTCACGGACCGGGTCCTCGTCGGGGAGCGCGCGTTCCCGAAGGGGGGCGGCGGCGTCGACGTGTTCCTCGAGCGGCTCGACCAGGCGCAGGCGGCCCTCGGCGAGGGGATCCCGTTCTCCGCGTGGCGGGAGGTCCGGGAGTTCTGACCGGCGCGGCCTCCGGCGGCGACGGAGGGGAAAGGGTGGAGCGGACCCTCGGGTCCGCTCCTCGTCCCCGCGCGAGGAGCAGGGGGAGGCCCTCCCGCGCGAGTGGAGACGGAGACGCGGGCCGCCCCGCGGGGTCGGCAAACACGGCCGCGGAGCGACCCGACGCCTCGGGGGACGAGGAACGGTCGCCGGCCGCGGCGGGGGCCAGGGACGTGGAGCGAGGGGCGGGGCGCGCCGACGCCGCGCCCCGCCCCTCGATCGGAATTGGCGGGCCGGGAAGGACTTGAACCCTCAACCCCCTGATTTGGAATCAGGTGCTCTGCCCGTTGAGCTACCAGCCCCGAAGGTCGGCAGTCTAGCCGTCGCTCCGGCGGGGCGCCAGACGGAGAATGCACCATGGGATACATCTCGATCGATGTCGAAGCGAGCGGGCCGCTGCCGCCGGACTACGACCTCCTGTCGATCGGCGCCGTCGTGCTCGAGCGCCGCGACGGGGACCTCGTCCTCGGCGACGACGAGGGGTTCTACGTCGAGCTGAAGCCGCGCTCGGGCCGCGAGGACCCCGGGGCGATGGCGGTGCACGGCCTCGATCCGGCGAAGCTGCGCGCCGAGGGTTCCTCTCCCGAGGAGGCCGCGCGGTCGCTCGACGCCTGGGTCCGGAAGGTGAGCACCGAGGACGATCCGCCGATCTTCGTCGGGTACTGCGCGAACTTCGACTGGACGTACGTGAACGAGCTGTTCCATCACGCGGGGATCGAGAACCCGTTCGGGTACAAGGCGCTCGACATCCGCTCGCTCGCCCACGGCGTCTTCCAGGACCTCGCCTGGGAGGAGCTGCGGCAGGACGTCCTCCTCCCCCGGCTCGACCTCGCGCCGCTCTCCGACGACGACGCGCACCACGCGCTCGCGGACGCGCGGCACCAGGCGTTCATGCTGCGGGAGCTCCTGCGGCGCCGTCAGTCGCGCGGGGCGTAGCGGCCGTCCGGCTGCGCGGCGAAGGCGTCGTCGTCCTTGAGCACCGCCCGGAGGAGGGCGAGCGCCCCCTTCCCGAGGCGGAGGCGGCGCGCGATGGTCGACGGCCGCAGCGGCTCGGTCCCCTCGCGGAGGACGGTCAGGGCGCGGTCCCGCAGCGACCGCTCGAGCTTCGTGTCGGCGAGGCTGACGAAGCCGCCGCTCAGGAACCGGAAGCCGCCGTGCCGGCGGAGGAGGTCGCCGAGCAGGACGTCGCTGGGAGGCGCCTCGCTCCACTCGATCCGCAGGACGAGGTCGGCCAGCGACAGGACGCCCTCCGCGGACGCCAGGCGGGCCCGGGCCTCGCGCGCCAGGCGCTCCCGCGCGCCGTCGTCGTACGGGTAGCGGGCCGCGAGGTCGAAGACGCCGCGCGCGACCCGCACGAACGTGTCGCGCCCGACGAGCGTGGCCGAGATCGCGCCGTCGCTCACCCGGCGCCGCTCCTGGACGCGCCGGCGGAGATCGGCGTACCGCATCGGTCCGTCCGCCTCCTCGAGGATCTCGCACAGGATCTCGGAGACGTGGAGGACCCGCTCCCCGCCGCACCCCGCGGGGACGAACGTCCCCCGGCCGAGGTGCTCGAACCGCGGGTCGTCGCGCATGACGAGCGCGAGCACGAACTCGCTCAGGTCCTCGACGTCGTCCCCCTCGGCCCGGAGCGCCTGCGAGACGAGCGCGACCGAGGTCGGCCGCCCCTCGCGGCGGAGGATCCCGAGCGCCCGGTCGGCGAGGCGCTCCCGCTCGGCGTCGGTGACGGCGAGTCGCTCGCGGAGGTCGTACTCCCCGCGCCGCATCAGCACGAACCGCTCGTCGCGGCAGAGGCGGAGGCGGACCTTCTCTTCGCTCAGGTCCTCGCGGCAGAACGGCGCCCGGCGCAGCCGCTCCGTGATCTCGGTGAAGTGCAGCGGTCCGTCCGCGTCGAGCAGGACGCGCCGGAGGTCGTCGCCCATCCCCTGCGAAGGGGTCCGGACCACCCGGGCGCCGTCGGGGTCGGTCGCGACCTCGCGCTTGAACAGGACCTCGCAGAGCGCCCGCACCAGGGCGGTCCGCTCGCGCTCGCCCTCCGGCTCGAGCCCGCGGAAGACCTCCTCCGTCAGCCCGGCGAACGGGAGGGAGGCGGTGTTCCGGAGCAGTCGCTTCCGGAGGCGCGCGCTCAGCGTGGCGAGGGTCGCCGCCGGCACCGCGGCGAGGCGCCCGTCGGAGAGCTCGGCCAGGCGGTGCGGGAGGAGGCGCGCGAGCATCCGCCCGACGAACCGCAGCGGCAGGTCGCCGCCGAAGTACGGGTCGTCGGCGAGCGCGCCGGGGGACGCCACGCCGCCGTGCTCGCGCAGGAGGCTCAGGCAGCGCCGGGCCGCGTCGTCGGTCACGCCGGCGGCGAAGCGGCGGAGCTTCGCCCAGGCGGCGTGTTCGATCTGGCACGCGCGCGACTCGGTGATGTCCATCGCCGCGCCGGCCTGGGTCAGCGTCCGCACCTCGCCGTCCTCGCCCCCTTCGCGAAGCTCCACGAGGAGGCGCTCCTTCGGCTGCAGCCGGGAGAGGATCGCGTCCAAGAGCCCGGCGAACGAGTCGGGCGCGCCGAGCCGCGAGGGGTCGGCCAGCAGCCGTTCCATCTCCGCCTGGATGCGGCGGAGCGTCGCCTGCCCGAAGTTCCGGCGATGGAGGAGATCGCGGCTCGTGACGTGGCTCAGGTCGCGGAGCGTCCGGAGGCCGAGCTCGCGGCAGACGCGGCGCGCGCGGCGGGGGAGGTCGAGCGCCGCCACCGGCAGCCGGGCCAGCGCGTCGTCGAGGTCGCCCTCGGTGGCGAGCGTCTCCGGCGACTGGAACCGGTCGGCGCCGCCGTCCTCGAGCGCCCGCGCCGCGGCGTGGATCGCGCGATTGACCGAGTGGAAGGTCGTCTCGCCGAAGTTCCGGAGGCGCAGGATCCCGTCCCGTCCGCGGTCGACGTAGTCGCCGACCGTCTCGATCCCCTCGCGGCGGAAGACGCCGCGGGCCCGGTTCGACACCGGCAGGCGTTCGAGGCGGAGGGCCCGCGCCGCGTCCGGGAGGTCGCGCGGAAAGCGGCCGTCCGTCGGGGAGGCCGCCGCCGCCGGCTCGCCGTCGCGGTACGCGCGCAGGAACGCCCGCGCCTCGCGCAGGCAGGTGTGTCCGAACCCGCGGATCGCGAGGAGGTCCTCGTCGCTCCGGCGGGCGAGCTCCTCGACCGTCTCCACCCCGCCCTCGCGGAGTCGCGCGAGGGTGCGGTTCGAGAGCGGCTGCCCCTCGATCGGGGTCGCCGCCTGCTCTGCGTCGCGGACGTCGGGGCCAGGCGCCATGGGGAATCGCGTCTCCGGACCGCCCGACGCCCCGCCCGGACCGTCTCCGGGACGAACAGGAACGAGCGTCGGACTCCGGTCTTATCGGGCGCGGGCGGGGCGGAGGTGAAGGCGAACCGACGGTGACCCGCCCGCCCGGAGACGGGACGAGGCCCCCCTGGCGTCGCGCCGGAGGGGCCTCGCTCGGGCCGGAGGGGCGGGGGGCGGAGAGCTCAGAGCTCCTTCAGGGCCGCCACCA
>JBICIB010000923.1:0-4226 GCA_043101415.1 Planctomycetota bacterium JB042
CTGGGCGGAGGCGGACGGGAACAGACACGCCAAGGTGAGGATCACAAAGAAGATGCGCACTTCGATACTCCGGCGGGGGGCCGTTTGCACTACGGGGGCGACTCCGAATGGTAACCCGCGTCGCGCCGAATGGGAGAATCGGGGGCCGACATGAGCCGACCGTGGTCCCTTTCCGTCTCGCTCGCCGCCGCCCTCCTCCCCCTCGGCTGCCGCGGCGCCGCCGACGCGACCGCCCCTTCCGCGCCGCCGGTGGTGCTCCTGACCGACTTCGGCCTCCGGGACGACGCGGTCGGCCTGATGCGGGGCGTGATCCACGCGATCGCGCCCGGCGTCCCGATCGCGGATCTCTCGCACGAGGTCCGTCGCTTCGACGTCCGCCAGGGGGCGCGCCGGCTCGCCGACGCCCCGACGGTCTACCCGGCGGGGAGCGTCTTCGTCGTGGTCGTCGACCCCGGCGTCGGCACCGAGCGCCGCGCGATCGTCGCCCGCCTCGCGGACGGCTCGCTCGTCGTCGCCCCGGACAACGGCGTGATCACCCTCGCCGCCGAGCGACACGGTCCGGTCACGGTCCACGCCGCCACCGACGACTCGCTCTTCTTGCCGACGCTCACCTCGACCTTCCACGGCCGCGACGTCTTCGCGCCGCTCGGGGCGCACCTCGCCGCCGGCGTCCCGCTCGACCGCGTCGGCCCGCGGGTGACCGACTGGATCCGGCTGGAGGAGGCGGCGGCGACGCGGAGCGACCGCGCGTTCCACGGCGTGGTCGAGGACCTCGACCTCCCGTTCGGGAACGTCTGGACCAACGTCCCCGGGTCGTTCGCCGCCGACGCCGGGCTCGACGTCGGCGCGGTCGTCACGGTGACCGTCGGCGGCCGCCGGCTCGAGGTCCCGGTCGCGCGGACGTTCGGCGAGGTCCCGGTCGGCGCGCCGCTCCTCTACGTGAACAGCCGCGGCCGGCTCGCGCTCGCGCTGAACCAGGGCGACTTCGCCGCGACCCACGGCGTCGAGCCGGACCAGACGGTCACGATCGAGTGGTGAGCCGGCCTTCCGCCGCGCGCGGCGGACCCGGACGTCAGTCGGAGGAGTCGAGCTCCGCCAGCTCGCGCTTGATCTCCTCGACGCGCTCCCGGGCGGCACGGTCCCCCTCGGAGGCCGCGCGCTGCACCCGCCCGAGCTCCTCGAGGAGCGCGTCGCGTCGCCTCGAGTCGGCCGACGGCGGCTCCTTCCCGCCCTGCTTCTTCTTCCCGCCCACGAGGTAGCCGAGCGCCTCGAGCTGCGCCCGCCGCTCGGGGTCCTCGGTCGGCGAGATCTCCGGCGCCCCCGCGTAGACCTGCGCCCGCTTCGCCTCGCCCGACGCGACGAGGTCCTGGAACCGCGCCCGCATCCGGTCGACGTCCTCCGCGCGCTCCGTCGCGACGTTCGCCGTCTCCCCCGGATCGGCCCGCAGGTCGAAGAGCGTCCGCGGGGGGATCAGCTTCAGGCCGTTGTACCGGAGGGCGTGCCGCTTGAAGATCCCCGGGCAGTCGGGCGGGAGCGTCGACTCGCCGGCGAGGAAGGGGACGAGGTCGTTCCCCTCGCAGTACGCGGGCGGGGCGAGCCCGGCGAGCGAGGCGAGCGTCGGCCGGATCTCGACGATGCGGACCTGGGGCTCGAGCACCCGCGGCGGGCCGAGCCGGTCCTTCTCCACCTCGGGCGGCACGACGATCAGCGGGACCCGCTGGATCCCGTCGAAGACCGTCCCGTGCATGTACTTCCCGTGCTCGCCGAACTCCTCGCCGTGGTCGGACGTCACGGTGATCCAGGTCGTCCGCTTCACGTCGCCGTCGAGCTCGTCGAGGAACCGGCCGAGCCGCTCGTCGAGCGTCGCGAGCCCCTCGTCGTACTGGTCGACGAGGTACCGGTCGTCCTCGGGCGAGAGTTCGATCTTCCCCGCGTTCACCGCGTTCAGGAAGTTCGATCCCGACGGCTTGCGCGTCTCCCAGTCGGTGAACTCCCCCGCGTAGTCGGAGGTCCAGCGGCCGAGGTGCGGCGGCTTCGCCTGGTACGGGCGGCCGACCACGTCCGAGTGGACGTCGAACAGGTGCAGGAACACGAAGAACGGCTTCGAGCGGTCCCGCTTCGCCAGCCACTCCTCGACCTTCGGGAGGAGGGCGTCCGCGTCGTCGTGCCCGTGCACGAACGTCTCGAACCCCTGCGCCATCCCGTACGCCTCGTTCAGCCACGCCCCGTGCGAGTTGAACCCCGCGGTCTGGTAGCCGGCGTCCCGGAAGTCCTCGGCGATCGTCCGGTAGTTGTCGTGCAGGACGCGGCCGTCGCCGACGTACGTCGTCCCGTGCGCCACCGCGGTCAGCCCGGTGAACATCGACGCGTGCGAGATGAGCGTGTTCTCGGAGACGGTCGCGCACTGGTCGAACCGGTACCCGCGGGCCGCGAGCGCGTCGAGGTGCGGCGTCGTGTCCCGCTCGTACCCGTAGCACCCGACGTGGTCGGCGCGGAGGGTGTCGATCGAGATCAGGAGGAACGACGGTCGCGCGTCCGGCGCCTTCGAGCACGAGGCGCCGAGGAGGAGGGCGCCGAGCGCGAGCGCCGACGCGAGGGGGCGGGAGGGGGAGCGTTCGATCGTCATGGAGGGAGCCAGTCTATCGGTCCGACTCGAACCGGATCGCCTCGATCCGAAGCCCGAGATCGCGCGTGTCCGGGCCCATCCCGTGGTCGCACGGGCGGAAGGTGTTCGCGTCGAGGCGGATCTCCTGGACGACGCCGGCGCTCGCCGGCCGCTCGAGCGGGAACCGGAGGGTCGCCGTCTCGCCGCGCGGGACCGTCCCCTCGCCGCCGCCGAGGAGGCCGACCGCCGCGCGCAGCGTGACGTCGACCGGCCCCGCCGCCCCCTCGACGACCAGCGTCGTCGCGTCGGCCTCGGGGCGGAGGTAGACCCACGCCGTCTCCTTCGTCCAGCGGCAGCCGTGGTCGCGCTCCGGGAGCGGCTCGACCCCGTGCCAGCCGGCGCCGAGACAGCGCGCGTCGCTCTTCCCCATCCGGACGTCCGGCCGCCCCGCCGCCGAGTGCCGGTCGCAGATCGCGTACAGGTCGCCGAGGAACGACGGCTCCCCCTCCCAGTCCCCGAACAGCCGGAACAGCTCGGCGTCCGACACCTTCCTCCGTCCCTGGATCGCCCGCCGGTTCCGGAGGTGCGTCCCGAGCCGGGCGAGGTTCCACCTCCACGCGTCCCGGATCGCCCGCCCGACCATCTCGAAGTACTCCGGGTTCTCGCCGCGCGCCTGCGCCGCCTTCACCCACGAGAGCCGCTGCCGGTCGAACCTCCACGCCTTCGGCAGCACCTTCCGGAGCGTCCCCAGCTCGTAGTTCCGGAACATGCACTGCAGGCGGTTCCGCTCGCAGAGGACGCGACGCCGTTCGGTCTTCTCGCGGTTCTCGACCTCGGAGTCCGCCTCGTTCCCGTCGTCGAGGTCGCCGTGCCAGTCGTGGATCACCACCGCGAGCGGCGCGTAGACGATCCTCCACCCCGAGAGCCAGACCCGCCAGGCGAAGTCCATGTCCTCGAAGTACATGAAGAACGACTCCTCCAGGCCGCCGATCTCGCGCACGACCGACGAGCGGATCAGCATCGCGCCGCCGCAGACGCCGAGGACCTCCTCCGGCGTCGGCGAGGGGTCGAGGTCGCGGTCGCCGATGTCGCGGTCGAAGCAGAACCCGGTCCGGTTCATCGCGATCCCGGTCGAGTTGAAGATCGTCGGACAGCGGCGCATCAGCATCTTCGCGCCGACGACGGCGACCTCCGGGTCCGCCTCGGCCGGGCGGAGCATCTCGGTGATCCAGTCGCGCCGGGCGACCGCGTCCTGGTTCAGGAGCGCGACGTAGTCGGCGTCGGTCCGCTCCATCGCCAGGTTGTTCCCGCCCGCGAAGCCGAGGTTCTCGGTCGACGCGATCAGGTTCACCTCGGGGTACGACGTCCGGACGTGCTCGGCCGTCCCGTCGGCCGACGCGTTGTCGACCACGGTCACGACCAGGTTCGGGTGGTCCTGCGCGAGCGCCGAGCGGAGCGCCTCGTCGATGATGCCCCGGCTGTTGTACGAGACGAAGACGATCTCGACCTTCGGCGCGTCCGCCGGCGCCCGCGCCGGCGGCGGGGCCTTCGCCGGCGCCGACGCGGCGGCCGCCGCGATCCGCTCCGCGAGGTCGTCCGGGTCGTCCTCGAGCGTCGCCGC
>JBICIB010000924.1:0-3214 GCA_043101415.1 Planctomycetota bacterium JB042
CCTCGTCGCGCTCGGCCTCGGCGCCGAGGCGTGGCGGCGCGCGAGGGAGGCGGGGGCCGGGGAGGGTCCCGCCGCGGACGAGGCGGCCGGCGATCGGCCGCCGCCCCTCGGCGCGGCGGCGGGACCCTCCCCGGCCCCCGCCTCCCTCGCGCGCCGCCACGCCTCGGCGCCGAGGCCGAGCGCGACGAGGAAGATCGAGGCCCGCGCCGCGGTCGCCACGTCGAACGCCGCGTACAGGAGGAGGGTCGCGAGGGTGCCGAGGACGAACGGGGAGAGCGCGAGCGCCAGCGCCGCGGTCGTGACGGTTCCGAGGCGGGCGACGCGGAGCGGGAGGAGCACCGCGAGACCGGGGAGGACCGCGACGGCGGCGATCTCGACGACCGCGCGCGCCGCGCCGAGGTCGAGGAGCGACGTCGCGAACGCGAGGACGGCGAGCGTGGCGCCGGTGGCCGGGACGAGGACCGCTCGCGTCACTCGCGCCCCTCGCACGGGTCGGCGTCGTTCGCCGGCGGGGCGTAGGTCGGCCGGGACGACTGCTCGTCCAGCACGTACCCGAGCTCGGCGAGCTTCTTCATCCGGGCGTCGTCGGTCTCGTCCTCGAGCGTCCGGAACGTCAGCGTCGACGTCCGGGCGAGGAGCGCCTCGTACATCCGGTCGGCGACGTCCGGGTGGTCGGCGACGACGTTCAGCTGCTCGTCCGGGTCCTTCTCGAGGTCGTACAGCTCCTGCGCGGCGATCGGATAGAACCCCTCGCTCGGCGGGTTGTCGGGGAAGATCCGCCGGTCGTTCCAGACGAACGACCAGCGCCGGTTCCGGATCGCCCAGATCGCCCCCTCGTCCCCGCACTCCGAGAGCGGGTTCACGACGTCGAGCTCGCTGAGCGCCGTGTCGCGGCGCGGGGAGGTCTCGCCGAGGAGCACGCCGGTCAGGTCGTGCCCCCGCGGCCGGAGCGCCGGGTCGCCGTCGTCGGCGCCGCCGACGCCGAGCCACGTCAGCACCGTCGGCAGGAAGTCGGTCGTCTCGACGAGCCCGTCCTCGACCCGTCCGGCCGGGATCGTCCCCGGCTGGACGAACAGGAGCGGGACGTGCGTCGACGAACGGTACGGCGAGTTCGCGTGCCAGAAGTACGCGTTGTGGCTGTAGAGGTCCTCGCCGTGGTCGGCCGAGAAGACGAGCAGCGTCTCCTCCATGAGCCCGCGCTCCTCGAGCGCGTCGACGACGGACGCGACCAGGTCGTTGACGAACGCGACGGTCCCGTCGTACGCCCCCTCGACGTCCCGGCGCTCCTCCTCGGTGAGCGCGGTCTTCTCGACGTAGATCCGGTCGAGCCGCGCCGGATCGACGTCGACCTCCCGCCCGCCGTCGACGAACATCGTCTTGTACCGCCCCGGCGGGTCGTACGGCTTGTGCGGGTTCATGTAGTGGAGCCAGAGGAAGTCGCGCCGGCCGTCGTGCCCGAACCGGCGCTCGATGTACCGCGCCGCGCCGCGGGTCATCTCCGCCTCGTCGGGGAACATCCGGTAGTCCCCGGGCGCGAACCCCTGCGCGATCCCGCTCTCCGGCTCGAGGACCGGCGTCGCGTTGTAGCACCGGGTGGCGAACCCGGCCTCCGCGAGGCGCTCGGCGAGGAGGCGCTCCTCCTCCGGCACCCGCTTCTTGTTGTCGTTCACGCCGTGCTCGGCGACGTACCGCGAGGTGAACCACGTCGTCATCGACGGGAGGGTCATCGCCCGCTGGCAGTAGGCGTTCGCGAACCGGACCCCGCGCGCGGCGAGCGCGTCGAGGAACGGCGAGCAGCCGCTCGTGCCGCCGTAGCTGCCGAGCCGGTCCGTCCGGAGGGTGTCGACGGTGATCAGGACGAGGTGCTTCGCCTTCGGCGGCGGCGCCTTCGAGCAGCCGCCGGCGAGGAGGGCCGACCCGATCGCCGCCACGAGAAGCGTGACTCTGCGACGCATGGGGCCAAGAATACGCCGGTGATGACCGATTTGCGAACGCGCGTCACGGCGGCGGTGGAGCGGCGGGTGGCGGCGCGCGCCGCCCGGGGCGACGCCGACGCGCCGGTCGACGGCCACCTCGAGGCGGCCGCGATCGACGTGCTGCGCGACGTCGCCGCCGCGATGGCCGGCGCGCGGGGGCTCGCGCCGCCGTGGCCCGGGGACGGGGAGCGGTTCCCGGACGCGTCCGCCCTCCCGCCCGAGGCGCTCGGCGCGCTCCGCGAGGGACTGCTCGGGTTCGAGGCCCGCCGCGCGCCGCCGGACGACCCGGTCCTCCTCCTCGGGGCGGACGGGCGCGTCGCGTTCCCGCGCCGGCGTCTCGACGCCCTCACGCCGGCCGAGCGCGCGGCGGCCGAAGCCCTTCCGGTCGTCCGCGAGGTGCCGCCCGGCGACGTCTACCTCCACCCGGTGGAAGAGCCGCGGAAGGCGAAGGGGGCGTACTACACGAGCGACCCGCTGGCGCGGCCGACGGCCGAGGCGACGCTCGCGCCGCTGCTCGTCGGCGGGGGAGTTCCCCGGACGCTCGACCCCGCGATGGGGAGCGGCGCCTTCCTCCTGGCCGCGCACCGCGTGATGACGGCGCACGGCCTCCCCGCCGCCCGCGCGGCCGGCGCGCTCCGCGGGATCGACCTCGACCCGGTCGCGGCCGAGGCGGCGCGCCTCGCGGTCTGGGTCGAGGCGTCCGACCGCGCCCTCGACTGGGACGGGCTCGGCGAGCGGCTCGTGACCGGGGACGGGCTGTTCGACGAGCGGTTCGTCGAGGGGAGCCTCGACGCGGTCGTCGGGAATCCGCCGTGGGAGATCGTGAAGCCGAACTCGCGGGAGTGGTTCGCCCGGCACGACCCGTTCTTCCGGCGGCTCGGGAAGCGGGAGGCGCGGGCGCGGCGGGAGCGGCTGTTCGCGCTCGATCCGGCGCTCGAGGCGGCGTGGGAGGCGTACGTCGGCGAGATCCGGTCGCTCGCCGGGCGGGTCGGGGCCTCGGACCGTTTCGCGTGGCAGGGGACCGGCGACCGGAACACCTGGAAGCTCTTCCTCGAGCGCGGGCTCCGGCTGCTCCGGGACGGGGGGCGGCTCGGGATGATCGTCCCCTCCGGGCTCGCGACCGACCGCGGGGCGCGCGAGCTGCGGCGGGTGCTCCTCGCCGGGATCCGCTGGGAGTGGATCTTCACGTTCGAGAACAAGCGGGGGCTGTTCGACATCCATCGGAGCTGGAAGTTCGG
>JBICIB010000925.1:0-2807 GCA_043101415.1 Planctomycetota bacterium JB042
GCCGGAGGAGGGACGAGCTCTCCGACCCGCTCACGTCCTCGCGCGATGCGTCGGGAGTGGTCTCCGCCCGGTTTCGAGTCGCGCTGCGGGGTCGCTCTCGGAGCCTCGTCCCTCCTCCGGCCCCGCCTCGCCCGCTTCGGACTTCCTCACCCGCTTCCATGGGATGGAGGGGGGAGTGCGGTAGGGGACCGATGAATGGTCCGGTCCCCGTGGCCGGCGCCCCGGCCAGGTCGATGACTTCCAGAGCTTCCGTCCCCGCTCCCACTCCGCGTCAGCGCCCTCTCCCCTGCTCTCGTTGCTCTCCCCTGCTCTCCCTTGCTCCCCCCAGGCACTCCATGTGCGGGTGATCGTCCCCGGAGGTTCCCGCCATGCCCGTCGCCGCCCTCGCTCTCTTCCTCCTCCTCGCTCCTTCCGACCTCGGTGAGGCGCTCTACTCCCGGCACTGCGCCGTCTGCCATGGGGAGGAGGGCCGGGCACAGGGGTCGATTCCCCGGCGGTTGCGGCCGCGTCCCCGGGACTTCGGGAGCGGGGCGTTCCGGATGGTGCGGACGGAGAACGGGGTGCCGACGGACGCGGACCTCGCGGGGGTGATCCGGCGGGGGATGCCGGGGTCGGCGATGCCGTCGTTCGGGTGGATGAGCGACGGGGAGGTCGAGGCGCTGGTGCGTCACGTCCGGCGGCTCGCGGTCGACGGGCTGGCGGAGACGGTCGCCCGGGAGGCGGAGTGGTGGGAGGGGCGCGTGATGACTCCGGAGGAGGCGCGCGCGGAGGCGGAGGAGCGCCTGACGCCGGGCAACCCGGTCGACGTGACGGTGCCGGCCGACCCGGACGGCGCGCTGCGGGCTCGCGGCGCGCGGTTGTACGCGGTGAAGTGCCAGGCGTGCCACGGTCCGGACGGGAGCGGCCTGGCGGTCCGTCCGCGGTGGAGCGACGGGCGGCCGGTCTACGCGCGCGACTTCACGGCCGGCGTGATGAAGGGAGGCGCGGAGCTGCCGGACCTGATCCGGCGGATCCGGGCCGGGCTGCCGGGGAGCGGGATGCCCCCGACGACGTTCGACCGGTCGGAGGACGCGGCGGCCGTCGCGCTCCACGTCCGCGGTCTGCTCCGCCCGGGGGCCGAGGACCGACTGGTGCAGACGCGGCGGACGATCCCGGCGCGGCGCGTCGAGCGGTTCGCGGGCGACGCGTCCGACTGGTCCGGGAACGAGGTCTCGCTCGTGCTGGCGCCGATGGTCTGGAGCGACCGAGCGATCGTCGAGGCGGCGGTGGAGGCGATCCACGACGGCGAGCGGGTCGCGATCCGGATCCGATGGGAGGACGAGAGCCGCGACGACGACGCGCTCCGCGGGGCGCGTCTCCCCGACGCGACCGCGCTGCAATGGTCGTCCGACGCCGCGGACCCGTTGGTCGGGATGGGCGCGGCGAACCGGCCGCACGACGTCTGGCGCTGGCAGGCGTTCCGGCCGGAGGACGTGCCGGGGTGGCTCGACCTCGTGCAGGCGGGCGGCGCGTCCGGGCACGGGCTCCCCCCGTCGGCCGAGGCGCTGCGCGCGGACGGGGCCGAGGGAGAGGCGGTCCTCGAGGAGACCGGCCGCAGCCTCGACACGACGGCGGCATGGCGGGACGGCGTCTGGTCGGTGGTCCTGCGTCGGCCGCTCGACGTCCGGGAGGAAGGGGCGATCGCGCTCGCGCCGGGCGGACGGGTGGCGGTGGCGCTCGCGATCTGGAACGGCGCGGCGGGGGACCAGGGCCTCCGAAAGTCGATCACGATCTGGCACGAGCTGACCCTGGACGATTGAGGCGCGGCAGAATGGCGGGATGCCGACCGTCGAGCGCTGCGCCGTCTGTGCCGCCCTCCTCCGCCACGCCCCGTGCCCCCGTTGCGGGGGCGCGGTGGCGCGCGCCGATCTCCTCCGCCCCGTCCGCCGGGGCGGCTTCGTCGCCGAGCTGGTGACCGGATTCCGGTTCGCGCTGCGCGGCGTCACGCTGACCCTCTCGCGGCCGCGTCTCCTGACGCTGGTCATCGTGCCGCTCATCCTGAACCTCGCGATCTTCGCCGGGCTGGTCTGGGCGGTGATCTCGTATCGCGAGCTGCTCCGCCCCGAGTTCGAGGGGCCGTGGATCCGGGGGTTCGACTGGCTGCGCGTCGCGATCGAGGGAGCGGCGGTCTGGCTCTCCGTCGTGATCGGAGTCGTCCTCGCGGCCGCCGGGACGTTCCTCCTGTCGGCCGTCGTGAACGCCCCGTTCCTCGAGTGGCTCTCCGAGACCGTCGAGTCGATCGTCTTCGACCACTCCGACGAGACCCCGATCACGCCCCACTACGTCTGGAACGTCTGGGTCGTCCCGGTCTTCCAGGCGATCGGTCTCGCCGTCGTGCAGGGTCTCCTCGCCATCCTCCTCCTCGCCCTCTCCCTGACCGGCGTCCTCGCCCCGCTCGTCTTCGTCGGCGGCGTCTGGCTCGCCGCGATCACGCTCGTCGACATCGCGATCGCCCGGAAGCGCTTCCCCGTCGCCGCCCGCTTCCGCCTGGTGAACCGCTCGTTCCCCCTCTGGTTCGGTCTCGCCCTCCCGTCGGCGCTCCTCCCCTTCCTCCTCCCGTTCGCCGTCGCCGGCGCGACCCTGGCCCACCTGCGGGAGGAAGCAACGAGAGCAGGGGAGAGCAGGGGAGAGCAGGAGAGAGGGCGCTGACGCGGAGAATGTCCGTCGGCGTCCTCTCTCCTGCTCTCCCCTGCTCTCCCCTGCTCTCGTTGCTTCCTCCCGCAGGTGGGCCAGGGTCGCCGGCGACGGCGAACGGGAGGAGGAAGGGG
>JBICIB010000926.1:0-4118 GCA_043101415.1 Planctomycetota bacterium JB042
GGTACAGCTCGGCGTTCGCCGTCCGCCGGTACTTCCCGGCCGGGAGCTCCGGCGGGTCGCTCGCGTAGAGCGAGTCGAACTTCTCGGGGGTGACGAGGTACGTCGCGTGGCGCCCTTCGGCGGCCGCGCGGACGAACGCGACCGTCCTCAGCTTCTCCGCGTCGTCGGCGACGTTGACCGTGATCTCCTTCTTGCCGTGGGAGTCGACGATCTCCTTCACCTCGACGTCCTCGAAGACGTCGACGGCGTAGCGGGACCAGGCCGACTGCTCGTCGCTCCGGTCCTCCTTCTGCGCCGGGATCTCCTCGACCGTCACGTCGGCCGGGAGTCTTGCGGAGAGGGCGGCGAGCGTCTCGTCGTCCATCCGCTTCTGGCCGAACATGTTCGCCGTCTCGGTGGTGGCGAGCGGGAGGAGCGTCGCCTTGTTCGGCCGCGGGTCGTTCGGGTCGGCGTTCTTGTAGTACCCGGGATACGCCTCGCCCGCGAACAGGGGGAGGTTCTCCGCCACCCACTCGGCGCGCCGGTCGGTGTTCTCGTTCGCCCAGGTCGTCATGGCGCTGCCGTTCAGGTGGAGCACCATGAAGAACGTGCCGCCGGCGACGTAGATCGGGAGCAGCGCCAGGAGGCCCGGCTTCTCCTCCTCCTCCGCCTTCTTCGAGAGGTTGACGAAGAAGAGGATGATCGGGATCGCGCCGACCAGGAAGCCGATGTCGGACGGCCGGACGAGGTCCGTCAC
This sequence comes from Planctomycetota bacterium JB042, assembly GCA_043101415.1. Classification (GTDB taxonomy): domain Bacteria; phylum Planctomycetota; class B15-G4; order B15-G4; family JADJEK01; genus JAUIEL01. Next base: position 737 of record JBICIB010000926.1, read on the forward strand.
CGCGCTCGGGAGCTGCTTGGCGATGAAGTAGCCGGCGACGCCGAGCAGGACCGCGGGGCCGAGGATCTTCCCCATGATCTCGCGGAACGGCGTGTCCTCCGGCTTCGTCTCCGGGACGCGGTCGGCCTTCTCGAGGACCTTCCAGCTCGCCAGCAGGATCGTGATGCCGATCAGCATCCCGACGCCGGCGGCGACGAAGATCGCCTCCCAGTTGAACTTGTTCCGCATCACCGCCGCCAGGAAGTTGGCGATGAACGCGCCGATGTTGATCCCCATGTAGAAGATGTTGAACCCGGCGTCGCGCTTCGGGTCGCCCGGCTCGTAGAGGTTCCCGACCATCGCCGAGATGTTCGGCTTGAAGAACCCGTTGCCGAGGCAGAGACAGACCAGCCCGGTCACGAACGACCAGCGGAGCCCCATGCTCATCAGGAAGAAGCCGGTCGCGAACAGCACCCCGCCGATCAGGACCGATCGTCGATAGCCGAGGAACCGGTCCGCGAGGATCCCGCCGAGGTACGGCGTGAAGTAGACGAACGCGAGGTAGAGGCCGTAGATCTCGTTGCCGACCACCTTGGGGTAGCCGAGGCCGCCCGACTCCCGGTCGATGGTGTACAGGAGCAGGATCCCGACCATCGTGTAGAAGGCGAGGCGCTCCCACATCTCGATGAAGAAGAGGCGGAAGAGCCCCTTGGGGTGTCCGGTCAGCAAGGTCGTTCCTCCATCGGCACGCGGATCGCGGCGGGCGGGCATCGTACGGACTTCCCCGGGCGATGGGCGCTGCCACCGGCCGGGCGGATCTGGAAGAATGTAGGCGTCGATGACAGGAGGACGGACATGGCTCTCCAGTGGATTCGAGAGGACCCGCCGCGCTGGGACGACGCGAAGGCCCGTCTGATCGGCGACGCCCCGGCCGGCGTCTTCGACCGCCGCTACGGCGCCTGCGCCGAGGGGGAGCGGCTCCCCGGCGAGTGGTGGCGGGTCGAGAAGGACGGGGAGACGGTCGGGTTCGGCTGGCTCGACATCGTCTGGGGGGACGCGGAGATCCTCCTCGTCTCCGACCCGGCGGCGCGCGGCGAGGGGGTCGGGACGTTCATCCTCGAGCACCTCGAGGACGAGGCGCGCTCCCGCGGCGTGAACTACGTCTACAACGCCGTCCGGCCGACGCACCCCGAGCGGCGGGAGGTCACCGCGTGGCTGCGCGAGCGCGGGTTCGAGGGGGCGGACGACGGCAGCCTGCTCCGCGCGGTGGCGCGGAAGCGCGAGCGGGCGTGAGGGGCGACCCGGCGCTCCGCGCGCCGGTCACGCTTTCCATGGCGAGGTCCGCCCGGTAGAACCGGGCGCCTCGATCCGTATTGCACCGCCTCCGGAGAACTCCATGAGCGACGCGACGCCGCCCGCCGGCTCGGCCCCGTCCAACGGCGAGGAGTGGTTCGGCCATCCTCGAGGGCTCTTCTATCTCTTCTTCGCGGAGATGTGGGAGCGCTTCTGCTTCTACGGGATGAGGAACATCCTCGTCCTGTACATGGTCGACTACTTCCTGTTCGACAAGGCGGAGGCATCGAAGGGGCCGTACGCCGCGTACACCGCGCTCATCTACTGCGTGGCGCTCCCGGGCGGGTACATCGCCGACAAGTTCCTCGGCTATCGGAAGTCGATCATGTTCGGCGGCATCGTCATGGCCATCGGCATGCTCCTGATGCTGCTGAACGACGACGTCCTCGGAAGAATCGGGTTGTCGATCGGACAGGACCTCGAACTGCTCGCGTTCTACCTCGGGCTCGCGACCATCATCATGGGGAACGGTTACTTCAAGCCGAACATCTCCACGATCGTCGGCAAGCTGTACGGGCCGGACGATCCTCGTCGGGACGGTGGATTCACGATCTTCTACATGGGGATCAACGTCGGCGCGTTCGTCGGCGGACTGGTGTGCGGTTGGATCGGCGAGAAGTACAGCTGGCCGCTCGGGTTCGGACTTGCCGCGCTCGGGATGCTGCTCGGCGTCGCCGTGTTCGGCTCGAAGGGGTGCACCAAGCACCTGCACGGCCACGGCGACCCGGCGGATCCGGAGCTGGCGAAGCGCTCGTTCCCGAAGATCCTGCTCGGTTCCTTCGCGCTCATCCCGGTCTTCTACCTCTTCATGCGAAACTCGGAGATCGTCGGCTACATCCTCGGAGCCACCGGTGTCGTGATGCTCGTGAGCCTGTTGGGGCTGGCGTTCAAGAACGACAAGATCCAGCGGGAGAAGATCTTCGCGCTCCTGGTGCTCCTGGTGTTCAACGTCTTGTTCTGGGCGTTCTTCGAACAGGCGGGGAGTTCGCTGACGTTGTTCGCGAAGGAGAACCTGAATCGGGAGTTCTTCGGGTGGGTCATGCCGGCATCGTGGGCGCAGAACCTGAACCCGCTGTTCATCGTGACCCTCGCGCCGCTCATCGCCGGGATGTGGGTGAAGCTGGCCGTCGCCAAGCGGAACCCCTCCATTCCGATGAAGTTCGCGCTCGGTCTCCTTCAGCTCGGTCTCGGCTTCGGCGCGCTCGCGCTCGGCTGCAAGTTCTTCTCGACCGACGGGATCACGCCATTCGTGTTCATCGTCATCCTCTACCTTCTCAACACGACCGGTGAGTTGTTCCTGTCCCCGGTCGGATTGTCGATGGTGACGAAGCTCGCTCCGGCGAAGGCGACGGGCATGGTGATGGGCGCTTGGTTCCTCTCGATCTCCGCCGCGAACTTCGTCGCCGGGCAGATCGCGGCGCTCACCGGGGAGGTCGAGGAACGTCCGGCCGACGCGCCTCCGCTCCACCCGACGGAGACCTTGCCGCTGTACGAGGACGTGTACGTGAACTCGGCGTACGTCATCCTCGCGGCGACGGCCTTGCTCATCCTCCTCGTGCCGCTCCTCAAGAAGTGGATGCACGGCGTCAAGTAGCGGGCGCGCTCGCGCTGGCCCTCGCCGCGTGCGCGCCCCTGTCGGCCGAGGTCGACTGGGGCGCGTTCGTCGACGGGAGGGACCTCCTCGCGTTGGCGCCGGTCGAAGGTGTCGGCGGCGTCGACGCGGCGTCGCCCGCGCGCATGCCGTCCGTCCTCGTGATCGTCGAGGACCGGCTGCTCGACGGGGACGCCGCCGGGGCGCTCGTCCCCTCGCTCCGGACGTACGCCGAAGACCTCGCGGCCGAGGGGTGGCGGCCGATCGTGCTCCGGGCGGCGTTCGCGCGCGACGGCGGGCACCGGGACGGGCGGCAGCTCCTCCGGCTGAGAGAGGTGCTGCGGGCGCAGGCGGCGGACGACCTCCGGTTCGGCGGGGCGGTCCTCGTCGGCGCGTTCCCCGAGGCGTTCCTGGTCCGGACCGTGAACTGGCGGAAGCGGACGACGCTCGTGCCCCGGA
>JBICIB010000927.1:0-6533 GCA_043101415.1 Planctomycetota bacterium JB042
GTCAGGGAGAGGCGGGGACGGAGCGGCTCACGACCCGCACCGACAGTCACGGACGGTTCCGGATGAAGGCGCTCCCGGCCGGGACCTGGTCGGTCGGGCCGAGCGCGAACTACTGCCGCACGCACAACTGGGTCGAGGGATCTCCCACGATCGTGAACGTCCGCCCCGGCGCGGAGACCGACCTACGGGTCCGCCTGCGGGCCGGGTCGTTCCTCGAGGGGCAGGTCGTGTCGACGTCCGATCGACGCGACCTGTTGGTCCTCGTGCACCTCGACGCCGACCGCGTGCTGGAACGGTCGCTCGGACACCAGGGGAGGTTCGCGGTCGGAGGGGTGCAGCCGGGGACGTACCTCGTCGAGGCGGTCGACCCGGCCGGGGATCGGACCGTCGCGCTCGCGAGCCGGATGGTCTACGTCGCCGCGGGGGAGAACGCGACGGTCCGGCTCGAGGTCCCGTGAGCGGCGGACGAAAGGATCAGGGCGGTCACTGGCTTGAAGTGGGGATACTGCGAGGAATTGTCGTTCAAGCCTAAATCAGGATCAGTGAGTGGAGCACTCGTGGAGGGACCAGTGACCGCCCCATCCTCTTCGTTGACCTTTCGTGTCTGCGAAGTCCGGCCGCCGTCCGGAGTCCGCTGAACGCGGTCGCCATCGCTTCGAACCGGAACCCCGGACGAGCGATCGGGAGTGAGTCGAAAGGTGCGTTTCCCAGAGGTCCCGAATGCCAACCGCTTCTTCGATCTTCGACGGGCAGTTGACGGATTCCTCACGCGTGAATCCAGAGGAAACCGCCGCCGTGAAGAGAGATCGTCGCCTTTCCGTCGCGCCGGACGTCGCTCGTTCGAAACGCCGTCCGAAATGAAGAACGCCGCTGCGGCGCCATGTCACACCGAAAGCCGAGGGTCGACCCGATCGGTCAGCGGCCGCGGTAGCGGACCACGTCCTTCGGCAGCCCGTCGGAGAGCAGCTCCACCGCCCGGTGCAGGAACGGATCGATCCCCTGCCCCTGGAGATCCCGGTCGAACGCGACGATCTCGTGCGGCTCGATCCCGTACCCCTCGATCTCGTCTCCCGCGGAGAACGACGAGACGGTGACCCGCACGGTCATCAGTCCGCTCGGCAGGTCGAACGACTCCTTCCGGCCGGACATCCCCGAGGTCGCGGACGGTCCGATGACGTACGCCCTCTTCTCCGACTTCAACCGGCCGGAGAGCGTCTCCCCGGCCGAGCAGGTCCCCGCGTCGACGATCACGACGATCGGTCCGGCGTAGTGCGCCCCGTCCGCGCTCGCCTTCCACGGACCGTACGCCTCTCCCGGGGCGAGGAACCGCCCGAAGACCGCCTCGTGGTCGACCCCGCCGCCGCCGTTCGCGCGGAAGTCGAGCACCAGCCCTTCGACCTCCCCGAGCGCGCCGAGCATCTGGTCCAACTGGGCCGGAAGCTCCTCCGGGACCTTCCGGAGGTGGATCCACCCGATCTTCCCGTCGGCGAGCGTGCCGTAACTCTGCCGCCCGATCCGCACCGCGTCGGTCGGCGGGAAGATCGGTCCGATCGGGACGCCGTTCCCGCCGCCCGACGCGCACGTGAGCGTCTTCTTCCGGCTCTTCCGCCCGTCCTTGAACTCGAAGCTCCAGCTCGTGCCGGGAACGTCGGCCAGACCGTGGTGACACGCCGCGAACTGCGCGGCCTGGTCGGTCGAGTAGCCGTTCGTGTCGCGGAGCAGCTTCGCCCGGGCCTCGATCCACTTCAGCGCCGGCTCGCCGTCGATCGACCTCACCGACCATCCCGAGCGGACGCCCGCGCTCTCGGCCGGTCCGAAGCAGTCCTTCACCACGACGTCCCGCCCGGAGACGCCGAGGCTGAGCCCGACCCCCTTCCGCGCCGGTTCCCGCTCGTCCTCCGGCCATTCGAAGCGGACGTCGACGATCCCCGCGTGCCCGTCCTCGACCCGGGCGACGATCCGCCGCACGAGCCGGTAGTGGTCGACGTCGCTCCTCACCCCCTTCCAGGACGACTCGAACTCCCGCTCGACCTTCCTCCACGCGATCCCCTTCCGGTCGAAGAACCCGCCGCACTTCCGCTCGAGCGTCTCGAGCAGGAAGTCGACGTCCTTCCGGTAGGCCGCGCGGTCGGTCGCGGCCGCGTCGGGAGTCGCGAGCGACACCGCGAGCGAGGCCGCGAGCGAGATCCGGAGGGGCGGGGTCCTCGTCATGGCTGCTCCACGAGATGCAGGGTGAGGTCGTGGGACGCGCCGGACTGCACCGTCACCGCCTGCTCGAGCGGCGCGTGCCCCTTGGCCGAAGCGCGCACCCTCACCGGCTCGGCGAGGAGCCGCTCGATCCGGACCCTTCCGTTCGCGTCCGCCCGCACCGTGCGGCGCACGCCGGACTCGAGCCCGCGCACCCTCACCCGCGCCCGAGGGATCCCGAACCCGCTCCCCGAGCGGACGTCGACCACGAGCGCGCCGAGCCGGGGGACGACGAGGTCCTTCGTCACGCGCTCCGCGTCGAGCACGGTGATCGGCACCGGACCGAGGAACGGGGACCGCCCGGGACCGGCGAGGAGGTCGTGCTCGCCGACCGCCGGGTCGAAGAAGACGGCGCGACCGTCCTTGCCGGTCGTCCGCCGTTTCGCCCGCCCCCCGTCCCCGCGCGGCCGGAGCACCACCGAGAGCCCGGGGACCGGCACGCCTCCCTCCCCCTTCACGGTCACCGCGACCGTCGCGGCGGGGACCGCCTCCAGGAGCACGTCGCCGCCGAGGCCCGCCGCGAGTTCGACCCGACGCGGCTCGGAGCGACGGTGCTGCGCGGAAGCGACGGTGACGCTCCACGCGCCGGCCTGAAGCCCGGAGAGCTCGAACCGGCCGTCGTCGCCGCGAAAGTTCTTCTGCCGGACCGTCGGGGCGTCGAGGACGGAGCCGAGCGAGCCGTCGGTCGCGACCGGTCCGATCGGTTCGGCCCGCACCCGGAAGCTGCCGAGCGGCCGCCGCGACCTGGCGTCGACGACCTGTCCCGTGAGCGAGACCAGCGCCGGGAGGACGACCCGAACGGCGCCTCGCGACGGCTCGATCCCGAACTCGTGCCGCCGCTCGTGGCCGCTCTTCCGGACCACGAGCGCCAGCGCTTCGTCCTCGAAGAGCCCGCGCAGGACGAACCGACCCGCGGCGTCGGTCCGCGCGAGGGCCCGGAACCCGGTCAGGCGCGCCTCGCGTCCTCCGGTCGCGGCGCGCATCACCCGCTCGGCCGACGGCGGGCGACGGCGGGACGAGCCGCGCCGGCTCACCCCTCCGCGGGAGCGCTCCCTCTCCGCGCGCCGCTCGCCGAGCGCCCGTCCGACGACGTCGGCGACCGGCATCTCGAAGTCGTCATCGACCGCGTACGCGGTCACCAGGGCGTCGTCGACCGGAGCGCCGCGCGTGTCGACGACCAGGCCCTCCAGGATCGCCCCCTGCTCGAGGCCGAGCGTCACGACGTGTGCCCCGCCGGGGGCGATCGCCACCGGGACCGGCGGCGCGGTCCACCCCTGGTGTTCGGCCGAGAGCTCGAGGTTCGCCTCGGGGAGACCGGAGAGCGAGAACCGCCCCTCGTCGTCGGTGAAGAGGACCGGCTTCTGCGCGAGCCGCCGCCACGTCTCGCCGTCGAGCCCCTCGACCAGGACCCGCGCCCGCGGCGCCGGGAGGCCGTCGGCATCCGACACCTCTCCGTCGAGGCGGCCGCCGGGCGTGAGGACGACGTCGAGTTCGACCCGCGCCTCGTCGTCGCCGATCGTCCGCTCCGACGTTCCGGGCGCGAACGAGCGCGCGGGATCGGTCGCGACGAGGCGGAGCTCGTCGCCGGCGCCGAGGCCGACGATCTCGAAGCGGCCGTCCGCGTCCGCCTCCGACTCGATCCAGCCCCGCTCGTGTCCGCCGCGCCAGCGCACGTTCGCCCCTCCGACCGGCGCTCCGCCGAGCGCGACCACCCGCCCGGAGACGGCCACGCCCCGGCGCAGCTCGACCTCCGCCGACCACTCGTCGACGCCGCCCTTCGCCTTCACTCCGACCCGTTCGCCGGCGAACCCGTCCGCGGTCACGAGCAGGCGGAGCCCGCGGCGCGACAGCGGCTCGTCGAAGCCGAACGTCCCGTCCGCTCCGGTGAGGACCGGCGCCGGGAGCGGCAACCGATCGTTCTTCCCGCCGCCGTCGACCTCGACGCGCGCCCCCACGATCGGCTCGCCCGTCCCGGCGGCGACGACGACCCCGGAGACGCGAACTCCGGGCGCGAGCTCGATCGCGATCTCCGCCGCCTCTTCGTCCGGCACGTCGACGCCGTCCCGTACCAGGACGTCGTACCCGGCGGCGGACGCGCGCATCCGGTAGCGGCCGGGCGCGAGGTCGACCAGCGTGAACCCGCCGTCGCCGTCGGTCTCCGCCTCGTGCGTCCCGCTCTGCCGCTCCAGGCGGACGATCGCGCCCTCCACTCCGACCCCGCTCTTCGCGTCGGTGACGACGCCGCGCGCCGTCTCGCCGCGTTCGAGCCGGACCGTCACGTCGTCGCCCGGCAGCACCGGGCCGAGCTCGCCGGTCGCGAAGCCGGGGTGCTCGACGGCGACGGTGTAGACCCCGACCGGCGGGACCCGGAACGCCACCTCCCCGCGCCGGTCGGACGCTTCCTCCGCCACGAAGTCGACGAACGGAACCGGGATCTCCTCGCGGCCCGGGAACCCGGCGGCGAGCGTCACCGCGGCCCGTTCCAACGGTCGTCCGTCCGGGTCCTCCACCCGCACCGTCAGCCGCGACGTGAGGAGCGACTCGGGCGGCAGGTCGGCGACGTCCCCCTCCTCGGTCCACCGAACCTCCGCGGGTCCGACGTCCGCGACCTCGCGCGGGCGCTCGGCCGCCGCCGGCGGGGACCCGGTCGACGGCGACGAGGGCGCGGCCGGGGCCTCGGGCGCCGCGTCGACCGGCGGACCGGAGACGACCGGCGCGTCCCCCGATCCGACGAGCATCCAGACGGCCGCGGCGCCGAGGACGAGGACCGGGACGAGCACGAGGGCGGGCTTCATGGCGAGGCCTCCGGGCGACGATCGCCCCATTGAACCAGACCGGCGGGGTGGAGGTCGGTCAGCGCGCCGCGTCGCGTCCGCCGATCCGGTCGAGGAGCGCCCCTTCCGACTCGGCGTCCGTCCCGACCAGCAGGACCTCGTCGACCAGCCCGGCCGGGGCCCTCGCCGCGAGGCGGGCGAGGTCTCCGGCGACGAACAGCAGCACGCCGCCGCCGTCGCCGGCGAGCGCGGCGAGCGCGCCGCTGCGCGCCTCGCTCGCCCGCAGGCGGAGGGCCCGCCGCCCGCCGAACCGCTCCGCCGCGACCGCGTCGAACTCGCCGAGCCGGAGGTCGACCCCGTCGTCGACCCGCGCGAGCACCGCGCGACCGTGCGGCGTCCGGACGGCCGGTGCGACGGGGAGGCGATCGGGGACGCGGACCCACCGACATCCGTCCGGGGCCGGCCAGTCGGTCGCCGGGGAGTCGCCCCGTGCCCCCGCGCCCGCCGCGTCGAACCACGCCGCGAGCTCCCTCCTCGCCCGCTCGACGTCGGCCCCGTCCCCCTGCTCGAGCCGACGGACCACCATCTCGTCGCGCCCCTCCGAGGGGATCGGGACGCCCTCGAGACGCGCGACGAGCGGCGTCCGGCATCCCGACCCGAGGACGACCGCGAGCCCGACCGCGATCGCCCCAGCCCACCCCCCGCGCCCGCGCCCGCGCCGCCCACTTGTCGGTCCCCGCCCGGTTGAGCTAGAACGAGAGCCGTCGCGAACCGCTGACCGCATCCCCGAGATCGACATGAACCTCCGCGCGTCCTTCCCCTCGCTCACCGCAGCCCTGATCCTCGTCGCCACCGCCGCCGGTTTCGCCTCGCCGACCGAGGACGAGGCGCCCGCCGAGACGAAGGCGCCGAAGGTCGAGGTCCCGTTCCACGGCAACGAGCGCTGTCCGATCATGGACAAGCCGGCGAAGCCGAACAAGTTCGTCGAGAAGAACGGCGAGCGGGTCCACGTCTGCTGCAGCAAGTGCCGGCGGCTCCTGAAGACCGACTTCGAGAAGCAGCACGCGGTCGCCTACCCCGAGAAGGAGATCGTCGACCTGAAGAACGAGCGCTGCCCGATCGGGGGCGAGGCGATCGAGGGCGACGACACGATGGTGTTCCAGGGGTACCGCATCCGGCTCTGCTGCCCCGGCTGCGAGGAGAAGTTCCGCGCCGACCCGCGCAAGCACCTCACCCTCCTCCTGAACCCCGAGCTCGTGGCGTTGAACAACGAGCGCTGCCCGATGATGCGGGAGGAGCCGACCGAGCGGGACAACTTCTTCGTCTACGACGGCGTCCTCGTCGACACCTGCTGCAGCGACTGCCCGGAGATGTTCGCCGAGGACCCGGAGAAGGCCCTGAAGGAGGCCGGGATCGACCTCGAGAAGGTGAAGACGGCGAGGGGGAAGTAACGCGTTCGGGAACGTCTGGGCGTGCGCCACGGCGGGGGGGGGGGGGGGGGGGGGGGGGGGG
>JBICIB010000928.1:0-14568 GCA_043101415.1 Planctomycetota bacterium JB042
CTCCCCGCGATCATGGTCGGCCACCTACCCGTCCCGGCGCTCGACCCGACCCCGGGCGTGCCGTCGACGTTCTCGCCGCCGACCGTCGCCGGCCGTCTGCGCCGCGGGCTCGGGTTCGCGGACGGACTCGTCTTCACCGACGCGCTCGACATGGGCGCCGTCGCGGCGCGGACCGGCGGTCCCGAGACCGAGCCCGCCGTCCGCGCGCTCCTCGCCGGGGTCGACGTGCCGCTCCTGCCCGACGACCCGCACCGCGCCGCGCGCGCGATCCGGGACTCGGTCACGTCGGGACGCCTCCCGAGGTCGAGGCTCGAGGAGGCGGTCCGCCGGATCGAGTCCCGCGTCGCCGGACCGTCGATCCGCGCGCCGATCGCGCGGACCTCGCGGGCGGAGACCGCGGCCCTGGCGCTCGAGATCGCGCGACGGGCGGTCGTCCGGAACGCGGCCGCCCCGCCGCCGGCGCTCGCCGGGGAGAAGGTCGCCCTCACGCTCCTCGACGACTCGGCGGACGGCGAGGCGGCCGCCGGACTGCGGGCGCGCCTCGAGCACGCGGGGATCGCGTTCGCCGACGGGGACGAGGAGGCCGTCCCGCTCGTCGTCGTCCTCGCGGACATCCGCGATCACAAGGGGCGCGTCGGCCTCCCGGACGAGGCACGATCGCGTCTCGAGCGCGTCGTGGCGCGGCGGCGGGAAGCCGAGCTGCTGGTCGTCGGCCCGCCGGGCGCGGTCCCCGCGGCGGCGCGCCCGCTCCGGACCACCCACGTGTTCGGCACCGACCGCGCGTCGCTCGACGCCGCGGCGGAGGTGCTGACCGGACGACTCGCCGCCTCGGGACACGCCGACTGGAGCCGATGACCATGGTCCGCCCGCCCCTCCCCCTCCTCCTCGCCGCGCTCGCGCTGCTCGCCGCCGCCGGATGCAGCGCGCCGACCGCCCGGACCCTCCTCGACGACGCGCTCGAGCGGCGCGGGGGGCGGTCCGTGTACGAGACCGCCGGCGGCGCCGTCCGGACCGAGCGAGGCGAGCTGCGCGGCGTTCCGTACGAGGCGACGCTCTCGTTCCGCGAGCCGAACCAGCTCCGCCACGCGTTCCGGCTGGCGGAGGTCGGGCCCGAGATCGCGCAGGTGTTCGACGGCCGCGCGGCCTGGCAGGCGATGGACGGGCACACGAGCCGGCTCGATGCGGCCGACGCCCGCGTGCTCCGGAACCGCGCGATGGACGAGACGTCGTTCTGGATGGTCGGCCTCGACGACCCGAACCTCACCACCGAGCGGCTCGAGGCGTCGACGTTTCGCGGGCGCGAGGTCGAGTCGGTCCGGGTCCACCACTGGACCGGGTACGCGCGCGTCCTCCACTTCGACCCGGCGACCGGGGACCTGATCGGCGCCGAGGGGAACACCTGGACCCCGTTCGGCCGCGAGTACCTGGAGACGACCTATTCCGCGTTCGAGACGTTCGACGGGCTGAGGCTGCCGACCCGGATCGAGGTCCACGCCGGGGACGACCTCTACTCCGCGGCCGACGTCGTCTCCTGGTCGATCGGTGCTCCCCCGGACGCGGCGTTCCGGCTGGACGGCTGACGACGGCGGGGTCGAGCGGCTATTCTCTCTCGGAGCCCCGCACGCCGACTCGAACGGGGCGGCCGCGTCGATCGCGGACCGCCCGTCCGATCCAGGGAGCCCCGCGTGTCGTCAGCCATCCGACCGGAACCGACTGCCTCGTCGTCCCTCCCGACCGCCGCCGGGATCGTCCTGGCGCTCGTCGCCTTCGTCGGCGACGCGTTCGCCCAGCCCGCCGGCGGGCGGCGGAGCCCGTGGCCTCCCGAGCAGCGGGAGGCGTTGCTCGAGACCGGTCGCGCGATGACCCGGCACCTCGTCCGGGTCCGGATCGAGCTGCAGCCGGTGATCCATCGAGTCGACGGCCTGAAGATCGACCGGCCGTGGGTCCTCGAAGGGACGTGCGGCGGCCTCGTCGTCGCGCCGGAACCGCTGATCCTGATCTCCGGGTCCTCCTGCCGTCCCGACCACGCGGGGATCCTCCTCGGCGTCGCCTCCGGCCTGTCCGACCCGCCGAAGCGAAGGTACACGCTCCTGCTCGACCGCGGCGTGGAGGTCCCGGCCACGATCCGCCGCCACGACCGGGCGATCAACGTCCTCCTGCTCGGCCCCGCCCCGGGCGCCGCCCTCCCCGAGTCGTTCCCGCCGCCGGTCTCGTTCGAGGGGATCACCCGGCCGCGCAGCGGCGAGCTCCTCGGGCTCGCGGCGCTCGTCACGCCCGACCGGAACGACCGGGTGGTCGTCACTCCGTTCACGCTCGCGCCGGGGAAGGACGCGTTCGCGCGGCCGGCCCTCACCGCGGCGGGGCTCCACCAGCTCGGGATGCCGGTCTTCTTCGGCGACGGGAGGCTCGCCGGGCTGGCGAACCTGCCGCCCCCCGAGGAGGGCGTGACCCGCCCGCGCGTCGACCTCGAGGCCGCCCGCGGGACCGAGGGCGAGCGCGACCCGCTCGAATGGGCGACGGGGTACCGGCGTCCCGTCCTGATGTCCGAGGAGGATCTCGGGCCGCTGGTGGAGTTCCTGACCTCCCCCTCCCCGGAGACCGCCGCCCCCGAGCCGGAGCGGCGCCTCGGCCTGAGCCTGCACCCGGACGGCGGACGCCTGCGCGTCGACACGGTCGACGAGGACGGTCCCGCCGCGCGGGCGGGCGTCATCGCGGGCGAGGAGATCGCGTCGCTCGGGGACCGCGAGGTGTCGACGGTCGCCGAGCTCGCCGAGGCGCTCGACGCCGCGCTCGCCGACGGCGACGAGGCCGTGCTGGTCGTGTTGCGGGACGGTCGTCCGGTCGAGCTGGTCGTGTCGGTCGAGACGCCGCGGTAACGGTCGGAGGTCGGTCCTTGGCTTCGATCCTGTTCGTCTACCCGCCCACGGCGGACCCGACCGGGCCGTACCTCTCGATCCCCTACCTCGCGGCGGCGTGCCGCTCCCGCGGCCACCGACCGTCCGCGGTCGACCTGAACCTCGCCGGCTGGCGCGATCTCCTGACCGAGACGCGGCTGCGGGAGGCGGCGGAGATCGGGCGGCGGCGCTTCGACGCCCTCCCGAGCGACGGCCTCGACCACGACGACGCGCGCCTCTACCTCCGCCTCGCGCTCGCCCTGCACGACGCGGACGAGGTCGCGGCCGGCGTGGAGGACGCGGTCGCGACGTTGCGCGACCCGGCGCGGTTCTTCGATCCCGAGGCGTACGACGACGCGGTCCACCGGCTCGAGCGCGCCCTCGCGCTGGTCGCGGCCCGCCACGACCCGCTCGAGCTGAGCTTCACCCGCTACGCCGGGCCGTTCCTGCTCGGCGACGCCGACGAGATCCGTCGCGACGCCCACCCGGACCGGAACCCCTTCGCCCCGTCGTACGAGGCGCACCTCGACCCCGCGCTGGCCCGCGAGCGTCCCGACGTGATCGGGCTCTCGGCGACGTTCAACGCCCAGCTCCAGCAGACGTTCTCGATCGGCGCCCACGCGAAGCGGCGCGCGCCGGACGTCCCGGTGATCGCCGGCGGGACCGCGATCACGCAGCTCGTGCTCCGCTCCGACCCCGCGGCGATCGCGCGGCTCGCGCCGTTCCTCGACGCGATCGTCCTGTTCGAGGGGGAGGAGACGCTGACCGGGCTGCTCGACCGCGTCGACCGCGGCGAGGACTGGCGCACGCTCGACAACGTGGTCCGGCTCGACGGCGACGAGGCCCGCTGGACGTCGCGGCCGACGAGCGTCTCCCTCGACGCCTGGCCGGCGCCGGACTACGGGGTCCTCCCGGTCGACGAGTTCCTCTCCCCCGAGCCGTTCCTCTACGTCGCGCCGACCCGCGGCTGCTACTGGGAGAAGTGCGCCTTCTGCCACTACGGCCTGACCGACCACGGGACCGCGCCGTACCGCAAGCGCGACCCGGCGCGGTTCGTCGAGGACCTCGCCGCGCTGGAGCGGGCGCACGGGGCGCGCTTCTTCTACTTCGCCGGCGACCTGATCGACCCGCGCTACCTCCTCGACGTCTCCGAGCGGATCCTCGCGCGGGGACTCGACGTCCGGTTCACGTCGGACCTCCGGATCGAGCGCTCGTTCTCCGCCGAGAGGTGCCGGACGCTCCGCCGGGCGGGGCTGGTGGCGGCCGCGTTCGGCACGGAGTCCGACGCGCCGCGCCTCCTCGAGCTGATGGAGAAGGGGACCGACCCGAGCGCGAACCGGCGGGTGTTCGAGAACTTCGCCGGCGCGGGCGTCGCGGTGCAGGCGATGACGTTCGTCGACTTCCCGACCGAGACCGCGGCGGAGGCGCACGCGACGCTCGATCTGATCGACGAGTGCCGCGACCGCATCGACCTCTTCTTCGTCGAGCGGTTCGACCTGGAGGCCGGCTCGCGCGTCTTCCGCGAGCCGGAGGCGTACGACATCGCGGAGGTCTTCTACCCGGCGGGCGACGACTACCGGCTGCGCGCCCGATTCGTCCCGCGCTCCGCCGCGAAGGCGCCGCGCGAGGTCGAGCAGCTCGTGCGGCGCGTCGACGACCTCTGCGCGCGCTACGGGCGGCGGCCGTACCCGTTCGCGGGCGCGGTCTCGGTCGCCCACACGCTCCTCTGGTTCGACCGGCACGGACGCGACGTCTTCAAGCGCCTCGCGGCCGAGGCGGCCGCCCGGCCGCGGGACGGCGCCCCCGCTCCCGGACCCGACGCGCGCCTCCGGCTCGCCCCGGGCTGCCGGCTCGCCGACCTCCCGTACGACCTCGAGGAGCTCGCCGACCACTTCTCCGACGCGACGGCGACCGTCGAGCAGCGCCGCGAGTTCGAGCTGCGGGACGTCGGGCGGGAGGCGTACCGCGCGCTCAGCCGCGAGGTCCCGTCGTTCCCGCCGTCGGAGACGACCTATCTCCTCCCCCGCCTCGGCACGCCGATCCGCATCCCCGACTGGGTCTGGCGCCTCGTCTCCTGCCTCGACGGAACGACGACCGTCGGCGACGCCGCGGACGCCGTCGACCTCCCGCGGCGGGAGGCGACCGACGCGATCGACGCGCTCGCCCGGTGCGGCTACCTCGAGCCGGCGGGCGACGCCCCCTGAGCTCCTCTCAGAGCCCCTCGGGGAGCACGAGCGGGACCCCTCCCGGGAGGATCGACGGCGCGTTCGCGAGCACCTCGATCTGCGCGCCGGTCAGCGCCTCCCCGTCGGGGAGCGGGATCGCCGCCGCGCCTCCCTCCGGGAGGTTCGCGAGGCCCGCGTAGTCGTGCAGCTCGCCCCCGACGCCGTCGAGGTCGAGGTCGGTGACCGCGACGATCCGGTACGTCCCCTCCGGGAGCGGGTCGAGCGTGAACGAGTCGGCCGTCTCCTCGGTCACCGCGACGCCGCCCGCCACCATCCCGGTGACGACGTCGACCGCCAGGACGAAGACCCGCGAGATCGGGACCGGCCCGTCGAACGCGACCTCCATCTCGACCGGGACCGTGAGCACCCCCGCGGTCGTCTCGACGGTCAGCGTGGCCGCGTACGCTCCCGGCGCCAGCCCGGCCTTCTCCGCGTGGATCCCGAGGACGCAGGGGGACGTCCCCGTCGTCTGGACCGGGACGAGCCACGGCGCGTCCGACGTGACCCCGGTGACGGCGATCGGCCCGCCGCCGCCCCGGTTCACGAACGCGAGCGGCCGGTCGGACTGGTGGCCGGCGAACCGCAACGGGGCCTCGTGGAGGAACGGCGCCGCCGGACCCGACGCGGTCCCGAGCGCCACGTCGAGCGCCCCCGCGACGTCGAGCCGCCCGACCCCGAACTGCGGGTCCGGCCCCGGCTCGCCGAGGTCGACCGCCGCCGCCGCGAGCGCGGCTCGGACGAGCGGCTCCGGCAGGTCGGGGACGGCGGCGCGGACCAGGAACGCCGCCGCCGCGACGTGCGGCGCGGCCATCGACGTCCCGGACTTCTGCGCGTACGTCGGCCCGAGCTGCGGGTGGACGATCGTCGACACGATCCCGTCGAGCTGCCCGTTCTGGTCGAGGTCCTTCAGCTTCTCGCCGCCGGGGGCGCAGAGGTCGACGTGGGCGCCGGTCGACGAGTAGTCGGCGAGCGCGTCGAGGACGTTCGTGGCGGTCACCGTCACGACCTCGGGGTAGGCGGCCGGATAGAACGGCTTCGTCGTCCCGGCGTTCCCGGCCGCCGCGACCACGATCACGCCCGCGTCGACCGCGTCCCGGATCGCCTGGTGCAGGATCTCCGACGGGTTCGGCCCGCCGAGGCTCATGTTGATCACGTCGGCCGTGACCGGCGGGAGCTTGCCGGAGACGTTCGGCAGGCCGGCCGCGTACAGCACCCCCTGCGCGATGTCGAAGTCGGTCCCGCCGAGGACGCCGAGCACGCGGACCGGCAGGACCTTCACGTCGGGGACCGCCCCGGCGACGCCGACGCCGTTGTCGAACCCGGCCGCGATCGTGCCGATCACGTGCGTCCCGTGCGTGCCGAGCGAGAGGAACTCGTCGCGCGGGTCGCCGTCGATGCCGTCGCCGTCCCCCGCGTTCCACGGCTCGTCGACGAAGTCGTAGCCCGGGTACAGCCGCCCCGCGAGGTCGGGATGCTCGGCCCGCACGCCGGTGTCGAGGACCGCGATGCACCGCGACGCGTCGCCCGTCGTCACCGCCCACGCCTCGTCCAGCCGGCAGCGCGGGAAGTCCCACTGCTCGGCGTACATCGCGTCGCTCGGCGGGGCGAACGTCGTGCGGACGTGGTTCGGCTGCGCCTCGACCACGCGGTCGAGAGCGCGCGCCCGCGTCACCAGGCCGGCGGTGCGGCGCGCGCTCCCCGGCGCGCCGAGCGCGTGCGGCCTCGCGTCGGGCGAGCGGAGGCGGACCCAGCCGTTCGGGGCCCGGCCGACGATCGTCGCTCCGAGGGCGGCCGCGACGGACGCCGCGTCGTCGCCCGGGGCGAGCCGGACGAGGACCTCGCCGTCCGCGAACGACTGCGACGACGCGTCCGCGCCCGGCAGCCACGACCCGTCGCCGAGGGTCAGCGAGCCGCTGACCGTGGCGTGCCCCGGGTCCTCGACGACGAGCCCGCCGGCGAGCGGCGCGTGGGAGAGGTCCACGCGGACCTTCACCTTCTCCGTCCCGGCGCCGTCGTTCGCGACCTCGAGCACGTACGTCCCGGTCTCGGGGAGCGGCACCGGACCGATCTCGAGGCGGCGTCCGTCGGAGAGCGGGAGGACGAGGCCGGTCAGGTCGAGGCTCTCCCCGGACGGCGCGCGCAGCACCGGCGACGCGAGCGACGGCCCCTTCCCCTTCGCCGAGATCACCGCCGTCGCCGAGGCGCCGGCCCGGGCGAGGAACGGCAGCTCCGCCGCGGCCTCGTTCGCGA
This sequence comes from Planctomycetota bacterium JB042, assembly GCA_043101415.1. Taxonomy (GTDB): domain Bacteria; phylum Planctomycetota; class B15-G4; order B15-G4; family JADJEK01; genus JAUIEL01. Next base: position 7,370 of record JBICIB010000928.1, read on the forward strand.
GCGCGAACTTCGCCTTCGCCTTCGAAGGCAGGAACTCCTCGATCGTCAGCTCGTACGTCCCGAGCTTCCCGCCCTGCCCGACGACGACGGCCTCGATCGGGCCGGCGGTCGAGATCGGCACCCGCTTCAGCTTGTGCCACTTCCCGTGGCCGCCGATCTTCGTCCGCGCCTTCGGCACGGCGATCGTCTCGCCGCCGACCACGAGGACGACGCGGGGACGGACCTTCTCGCCGGGGAGCGCCGCCGCCTTGACCGTGACGCGGGATCCCCCGAGGACCGAGAACTCGACCCGGTCCTCGTCGGCGACGAAGGCGACCTTCCCCTGGAACCGCTCGCCGGCGGCGAGGACGGCGTCTTGCGCGCCCCCCTCCTCGACCGCGACGCCGAGCAGCAGCACGACCGCGAGAGTGACCGAGGTCTGGTTCAAGTTCCGCTCCCCGACGACGCTGAGACATCCCGACGCGTTCCGCCATCGGGGAGCCATGCATCGGGATCCGCCTCCCGGCGTCTTGAGGGGCCGGCGCGGAGATTCGGGCGCGGGGCGCGGTCGTCGCCGAGGGGCGTCCCGAGACGCGAACGGGGCCGGGCGGAACGGCGTCCGCCCGGCCCCGTCGCGGGGTCTGGTCCTCGAGCGTCAGTACGTGAACGGCACGATGACGTCGTCGAAGATCGGCGTGAGCTGCGTGCTCGTGTTCGCCTCCACCTCGGCCTCGAACTGCAGGAACGGCGTGTTCGGGGTCTGGTTGATCGCGTGGTTCGTCGAGGCCATCTGCTGCGGGGTGACCCACGCCGTCGCGTCGAGCCCCTCGAGGCCGCCGGAGACCGACGAGCGGAACCGGACGTCGAACGTCGTCCCGTCCGGGATCGAGTCGAGCGGCGGATCGAAGATCGGCGTCAGGAACGTCGGGTTCACGACCGCCGCCGGACCGTCGCCCGGCTGGACGCGGACGAACGGCGAGCGGAGGTACGACTCGCGCTTCACGTAGTTGAAGACCATGAAGTAGCGCGAGTTGTCCCCGTAGTTGTTGCCGCTCGGGTTCCCCGCCGCGCCGGTCGCGACCTGGTCCATCGTCGGGGCGTTCGGCCCCTGATCGGCGCAGCCGGCCGGCGGCGTCTGCGGGTTCTGCGGCGGCTTCAGGCAGCGGCACGTGAGCCCCGGCGGCGCGGGCGCCGGACCGGCCGCGTTCACGATCGAGTCGGGATCGAGCGGCGGACCGCCGTTGCCGGCCTGCCCGTCCATCGCCGGACCGAACGAGATGAGGCAGTTCGCGGCGCAGCCGCCCGAACCGCTGAAGCAGCACGACAGGCAGCCGGTCCCGATCGTGAAGACGCGGAACCGCGGGATCGCCGACGAGAGGACGCCGACCGCGAACGTGAAGCCGTTCGACGTCGACGGCGGGTTCTCCGGGTCGACCACGCGGACGCGGTACTCGAGCAGGAGGCTCTCGGGGCGGTTGTCGCCGTTCTTGCCGCCCCAGGTCTGCGCCTGGCCGGAGAACTGCGGCCCCGAGAACGTCGCCACGTCGAGCGCGCCGTTGTTGTAGGCGAACGGGTGGTCGAACGGCACGTCCGGGATCGGGTGGTAGTTGTTCTGGGTCCCGATCGGCTTGAACATGAGCGAGTTCGAGATGGTGAACGCGTTGCCGGTGTACGAGCCGCCGCCGTTGTCCGTGCCGACGACGAGCTGGCGCTCGTGCGTGATCCCGCTCGCCTTCTCGACCGCGTTGTAGTTGCTCTCGAACGTCGCCGTCAGGCCGCTGTTCGGGTGCCCCGGGATGCCGCCGCCCTGGCGGGTGTCCGGGATGAACGCGGTGTGGCCGGCGTGAACCGAGATGTCCGGGAGGACGGTGTCGGTCACGAACCCGCCGATCGGCGCGTACGCGATGTGGTACAGGTCGAGGTTCGTCCCGGCGAGCGACTCCCAGTCCGGCGACGCGTCGACGGCCCGGTAGACGTGCTGCAGCTTGGCCCCGCCGAGGACGGAGAAGCCGCCGATCGGCGTCGAGGTCCCGAACGGGAACGGGTTCATCTGCGTCGCGTCGCCGTTGATGTCGAGCGGCGGATTGAAGTCGTCGTGGACCTTCGTGAAGAACTGGACCGGGGCGCCGGAGAGGAACCCGTTCGTGAACAGGTTCAGGTCGGCGATCCGCGGCCCGTAGAGGTTCACGCCGTTGCCGCAGATGCTCTCCGGCACGTCGCGGAACGCGATGCCGGTGTTCCCGAGGCTGTCGAACCCCGTCGTCGGCCGGCCGAGGAACCGCTGGGCGATCGCGCCCGCGTTCGGGAGCGCCGCGTCCCCGGCCGTCGTGAAGGCGAACGAGAAGTCGATGAACGGCTCGGACGGGGAGAGGAACGACACGGGGAACCCGAGCGGCTGGCCGCCGAGGTCGGTCACCCCGCGATGCCCCTCGCCCTCGAACTCCTCGAAGCCGGCGACGCCGAGCAGACCCGCGAGGACGTCCGGCGGCGGGACGACCTTGATGTGCATCCGGAGCGACTTCGCCGCCTTGCCGAACCCGACCGGGCGGTCGGTCCCCGCGAGGGGGCCGAACTGGATCTCCCGGTACGGCTTGAAGGTCATCGCCTTGCCGCCGCTCGAGGCGTCGACGGCCCCGACGAAGTTGATGCCGAAGTTGTCGATCTGCGGGTTGTCCGACACGAAGAACGTTTCGTACGGCCGGAACGACTCGAGCAGCATCGGCTCGCTGAACCGGAACGTGAACGTCGCGAGCGAGTCGATCGGGGAGTTGACGTCGATGACGTTCCCCATCCGATCGCGGACCTCGACGAAGTTGATCAGCTCGGTGTTGTTCGAGAGCTCCGGGTTGTCCGGGTCGTAGACGGCGAGGTCGATCGGGTTGTTCAGGTCCGGCTCGAAGTACTCGGCCCGGACGAGCTGGAACTCCTCGCCGACCGCCGGCGGGATGACGATCGTCGTGGCGAGCTGGATCTCGTTCCGGAAGAACCCGCCGCCGAGCGGAACGACCGTGTTCCTCACGATGACGTGCTCCTCGCGGTTCGGCCCCTCGGCGCGCAGCCGCAGGACGCCGCCGGCCCACTCGCCGTCGCCGTTCTTCGCCTCGTCGTTGAACTCCTCGGTCAGCACCAGGCTGATGAAGTCCGGGCCGAGGACGTCCCCGAGCGCCGGGTTCGCGAAGTTCGGGTCGTACGTGTGGTCGAACGCCAGCTCGCGCACGAGGCGCGGCGCCGACTCGTCGGGGAGGAAGCCGCCGTAGCTCTTCGAGCCGACGCCGACGTCGGTCTGGTCGAAGAAGTCGAGGACCTGGTTCCCCGGGTTGAACCCGACCGGCTCTCCGCCGGCGTCGACCGACGCGAGGAGATCCTGCCGCGGCTCGTAGGTCGAGCCCGTCTGGCTCCGGAGCGGGTTCTCCCCGGTCCCGAAGATGACGAGCTCTCCCGCGCCGAACAGGTCGGCGGTCGGGTTCCCCGCCGCGTCGAACGAGACCGGCCCGGCCGGCATGCCGACCTGGTCGCCGAACGCCGGGCTGAGGATCAGGTCCTTGCCGTCGGCGAACACCTCGAACGCGACGAGGTCGCCGTTCACCTCGACCTGGATCGGGCTGTCCTCCGTCAGGACTCCGTCCTCGTCGAGGTTCATCGATTCGAGGTCGACCTTCTTCGTGAAGTGGAGCACGAGGACCGCGTTCCGCGGGACGATCGGCGGGCCGTAGATCGGCCCGAGGTTGAACGACACGAGCTGGGAGAGGCTGCCGCCGAGGAACAACGGCTTCAGGGTCCCCGGGACCGGGAGGTCGGAGATCGGGTCGGTCTGGACGACCGAGAACGGGCTGACGACGTCGAGGGTCAGGCCCTCCAGCGTCTTCAGGCCGCGGCCGAACGAGATGTCCTCGAGCGTGAAGCCGTCCGAGGGCGTCCCGTTGTCCTGCGGGTGACCGTCCTCGTACACCTTCCCCTTGACCGGGTCGGGAGGCACGACCTTGAAGTTCCACGCGTACTCGCCGGTCGTCCCGCTCTGTCCGGTGATCCGGAGGCGGTACGTCCCGAACGAGGGGAGGTCGATCTTCTTGAGGGAGACCTCGGTCACCTCGGGGTTCGTCTCGATGCCGCCGGCGATCGCCGCGAGCACGCCCCCGGGGCCGACCAGCTCGATCGCGAACGGCTGGACGTCCCCCGTCACCTGCTCGATCGAGCCCTTCAGCTTCGACCCGGCCCGCGCGTGGAACTCGATCTCGTCGATCTCGCCCGGAGCGGAGATCGTGGCGGTCCCCTGGTACTTCTTCGGCGCGCTCCCCTTGATCACGGCCTTGTACGTCCCGGTCAGCTGGTTGGCCGAGGTGACGCGCACGTAGTAGACGCCGGTCGCCGGAAGCTCGAACCCCTTGATCTGCGCCTTCTTCTTCTTGAGCTTCAGCGCCGACCCGACGTCGATCGGAGTCATCGCGTCGTCGAGGAGCTCGAGGCCGGGGTGGAGGTTGTTCCCGGAGTTCGCGGTCACGGTGACCTTCAAGGTCGACCCGGCGACCTCCTCGAACTGGATCAGGTCCTCGTCGAGCGAGCTGTCGATCAGACCGAGGAACTTTTCGTTGAACATGATCTCGCCGGCGGCCTGACCGAGCGCGGCGGGGGCACCGAGCGCGGCGACGAGGACGCCGGGGAGGATCAGGAATCGACCGACCGACCGAAGGGACATGCCCATCGAGTCACCTCCAGGAGGGGAGTGTCAGCGGGAGTGGGGCTGCTCACCGACACGAGCAAGAGAAGTCTACGCTGCTGCGGGCGAGGAGTCAATTCGACCTAAGAGACTTCCACGAATGACGTTTACGAAGGACGTTACGGATGGGGTCCATGCGATGGATTCCGATCGGCGGCGCGCCGACCGGAGGCCTCGGCCTCGATTCCGCGCGGCGCTCCCCCAGGAGGTAGGGAGCGGAGCCCCCCCGGTTCAAGGAGCGAGCGGTCGGAGCGGGCGAGGTCGCGGGCCGGGGCGCGCCGCATCCGAGGACGGGCGGCCGGTGCGGGACGGCGGCGTCGGACGAGGGGCGAGCCCGAACAGGATCGCGGCGAGAGCATCGGACGACCTCCACGGGGGAAGAGGTGCATCGAGTCGGGGTCGACGGTCATCGACGCCGTTTCCGCCGGACACCGAGCGCCGAGTCGACCTCCTGTAGATGTTCCGCCGGGAGCGGGTAACCGAGCCGCTCGAGCGCGGTCCGCTCGAGCCTTCGCATCCGGAGCGCCCGCCGCGGGTCGTGATCCTCCTCGCCGAGGAGGTGCAGGGTGCCGTGGACCGCGTACAGGAGGAGCTCGGTCAGGTACGGGAGCCCCCGGCGCGCGGCCTGCCGGCGTGCCTCGGGGGCGCAGAGGATCAGCTCGCCGTCGACGCCGTCCTCGTCGGGGTCGAACGGGAACGCGAGCACGTCGGTCGTCCGGTCGGCGTCGTGGAAGTCGCGGTTCAGCCGCCGCATCGTCGCGTCGCCGACGACCGCGACCGAGAGGGACGGCGGACGACGCCGGGCGACGCGCGCGGCCTCGCGGACCGCCTCGTCGAAGAGCCGCTCGAGCCTCGCGCGGCCGCACGGCAGCCGGCGGGCGCGGACCGCGACCTCGACGGTCGGCCGCGGGCTCAGTTGCGCGGCCCCCGGCCGCCGTTCCCGTTCGCCCCGCCCGCCGGACCGTCCTCGTCGTCCTCGTACGCCTTCACGATCCGCTGGACGAGCGGGTGGCGCACGATGTCCCCCTTCTCGAGCTCGACGACGCCGATGTCCGGGACGCTCCGGAGGATCCGCGTGCAGTGGTGGAGACCCGACGGCACGCCGGCCGGGAGGTCGGTCTGCGTCGCGTCGCCGGTGACGACGATGCGCGACCCCTCCCCCATGCGGGTCAGGAACATCTTCATCTGCGGCGGCGTCGTGTTCTGCGCCTCGTCGAGGATGATGAACGCGCGGTCGAGCGTTCGGCCGCGCATGTAGGCGAGCGGGACGATCTCGATCACGTCGTTCTCGAGGTACCGCCGGACCTGGTTCGGATCCATCAGCGCGAACAGCGCGTCGTAGAGCGGGCGGAGGTACGGGTTCACCTTCGCCTGCATGTCCCCGGGGAGGAACCCGAGCCGCTCGCCGGCCTCGACAGCCGGCCGCGCGTGGCCTAGCTTCCGGTGGTCGCCGCGCCGAAGCGCCGCGACCGCGGACGCCACCGCGAGGAACGTCTTCCCGGTCCCCGCGGGGCCGAGCACGATGGTGATGAGGTTCTGCGCCAGCGACTCGACGTAGCGTCGCTGGCCCGGCGAGCGCGGCCGGATGCCCGAGGTGAGGATCCGGGTCGGGTCGGCGGGCGGCGCCGCGCCGTCGGCGAAGATCCGCTCGAGCGCGGTGTCCCCCTGCCCCTTCCGGACCGCGATCAGCGCCCGATCGATCAACGCCTTCACTTCGGCGACCGCGTCCGCCTCCCCCAGGATCTTCAACGCTCCCTGGCGGCTGACGAGCTCCACCGGGAACCTCCCGCAGAGGAGGCGCCGCCACTTGTCGCGCGCGCCGAACAGGCGCTGCTCCTCCTCCAGCGACTCGAGCTCGATCTGTGCTTCCAACCGTCCTCGTTTCACCCGGCGGAGCCCCGCCGGGACCGTTCGTCCGGCGTCAGTGCGGGATCCCCCCGCGCACGACGAGGAACCAGTAACCGACCGGAGCGGCCAGGACAAGGGAGTCGATCATGTCGAGCGTCCCGCCAAAAGTCGGCACGAGGCCCGACGAGTCCTTCACCTTGAGCCAGCGCTTGATCAGCGACTCCGCCAGATCGCCGAGCGGCGCCGCCACCGACAGCAGCAGCCCGAGCGCGACGCGGTCGACGACCGGGAGGGGGCGCGCGAGCCAGCCGCCCCCGACGACCGCGATCGCGATCGCCAGCGCCGTCCCGCCGGCGAACCCCGCCCACGTCTTCCCGGGGCTGACCTTCGGCGCGAGCTTCGGGCCGCCGATCGCCTTTCCGGCGAGGTAGCCCCCCATGTCGGTCGCCTTCGCCGTCACGACCACGAGGATCGCGAGCTGGACGCCGTGCGGCGCCGCCGGGAGGAGGAGGAGGTCGACCAGGAAGGCGAACGACGCCACGTAGACCAGGACGAAGAGGGTCCCGGCGATCCGCGCCGGCCCCTCCTCGACGTCCCCCCGCCGCACCTCCACCGCGAGCAGGGCGGCGAACATCGCGGCGAGGATCGCCTCGTCGCC
>JBICIB010000929.1:0-4265 GCA_043101415.1 Planctomycetota bacterium JB042
GACGCGGTTGGTGGCGATGAACTGCGGGGAGATCCAGCGGGTCCGCATCGCCTCGAGCACGCCGGGGTAGTAGTGCGTCACGAACTCGTGCGCGACCTGCCCGTTCACCGTGAGCGTGTCGTAGAACCCCTCGTGTCCCTCGATGAACTCCTCGGCCGCGATCGACGCGCCGCGGCCGACGTGGAGCTCGCCCATCGCCGCCTCGAGCTGGGCGTCGTCGTCGCAGCGGGTCGCGCCCGCGGCGCCCGCGCCGTCGCGCGGCTTCAGGATGATCGGGTAGCCGACGCGGCGCGCGAACGCGCGCACCTCGTCCGGCGAGTCGGTCCCCGTCGACTGCGCGCACGGGACGCCGGCCTCGCGGAGGGCCTCCTTCATCGCGGGCTTGTCGCGGCAGAGGAACGCCGTCCTCTCGGTCGTCCCGGGGATGCCGCACTTCGCGCGGACGCGGGCGGTCGGGAGGATGTGCGCCTCGACCGTCGCCTCGAGGCGGTCGACCCACCCCTTCGACTGGACGTGGCGGACCGCGTCGAGCATCGACGGCTCGTGCACCACCGAGCGGACCTGGACGTAGTCGTCGAGCCAGCCCTTCAGCTCGGAGTCGAGCGCGTCGGCCGGCGCCTCGCCGATCCCGGTCACGCGGGCGCCGACCGTCTTCAGGGCGCGGGGGAACTCGCGCTGGTTGCGCGGGAAGGCGGGCTCGACGAAGATCACGTGCATCGGGGGGCTCCTCCGGGGCCGGGCGAGGGATCGTAGCGGATTGCTTCGAAACGCGGCACGGCGCTCCGATCCGGAGCGCGGGGTGTCGCGGGACGCGGCGGCCGCGCGGGCGCCTCCCGAACCCGCGGAGTGGATCGGGAGGGCGGATCGGGCCCGCACGTGGTCTCCGCCGGATCCGCGGGCGCTCCGGCACGCCGGTTGATGGGGGAGTCGCGGCCGTCGATCACCCAGCTCGGCGGCCGTGCCGGCCACGGACGTCGCGACCGCTGCGGCTTCTCCGACGCTCTCCCGACCAGTGATCGGGGAAGCTCCGAACGACGACGGAACGGAGGGCGCGCGGGAGCGGCGGTCCGTGGCCGGCCCTCTTCCTCGGCGGGCGCCGCTCCGGGCGGGCGGTCAGCCGCTCCGGCCCTCGGGCTTCACGCGTCCGTTGAAGTGGAGCACCTTCGCCGGCTCGTCGGGGTGATCGGCCCGGACGGTCAGCGTCCCCTTGAAGAACCGCGCGGCGAGGCTCGCCTTCGCGGAGAGGAGGATCCGATACCGGACGCCCGGCTCGACCTCGCGCAGCTCGACCTCGACCCCGTCCCTCCAGCGGTCGTCGATGTCGACGTCGAGGCCGAGGACGGAGTACGGGACGGACGGGTCGGTGTTCACGATCTCGATCGCGCGCGTCGTCCGCTCGCCCCGGGGGAGCCACCCGAACGCGAGGGTCGAGTCGTTCGTCGGGTTCCCCGTGTCGAAACGGACGGCCGATCGCACGAACGCGCTGACCGGCACGTTCACCCTCCGGAGGGTCGGGTGGTCGGTCAGGAGGGATACCATGCGGGAGTGCGCTCCGAGCGCCGCGTCCTTCCGGACCTCGACATGGAGGCGGTACCGGCGGCCCGGGCCCGCGTCGTCCGGTTCGAGCTCGTCCACGGCGGCGGTGAACGCGTCGCCGGCGTTCTCGACCGACGTGACGCGCAGGTCGAGGCCGTCCGCCACCTTCACCAGGACGTCCTCGGCGGCCGGGGCGCCGCGGAGGAGCTCGCCGAACCGGACCTGCCGCGGTCTCACCTCGAGCGCCAGCTTCACCATCACGCGGAGCACGAGGGTCGTGCGCCGGCGGTCGGGGTCGTTCGTGCCGACGAGGATCTTCTTCCGGTGCCCCTGCGGCAGCGGCGGCTGGCCGGTCGCGTCGTACACGACCTCGAGGTCCGCCCCCTCGCCCGGCGCGAGGACGAAGATCGGGGTCCCGCCGATGAGCGCGCTCTTGTCGAGTCCGACCTCCCGCCGCTCGTCCCCGACGAAGATCCGCGCCGCCACGCAGCCGCACGTCGGCTTGATCTGGTCGACGACGAGCGGGGCGCCGCCGTGGTTCTCGAAGCGGAAGGTCCGCGCGGCCGACTCGCCCTGGAAGAGCGTCCCGAAGTCGATCTCCGACGCCTCGACGTGGAGGCGCGGCGGCGTCGGGTCCTCGGCCGGCGCGGCGAGGGCGCCGAGCAGCAGGGCGGAGAGCAGGTTCATGCGGCGGTCGCTCCGGGGGCTGGTCGCAGGGGAGTCTTTCGGCTCAGGGGTGGACGCCGGTGAAGGCGCCGCCGGCGACCGGCACGCAGTCCGCCGTCATCGGCCACGTGACGGACTGGCCGGGACCCATCGTCAGCGCGTGGTCGAGCACCGTCGTCCCGAGCCGCCCCTGGGAGACCGACACGGTGACGCAGCGGCTGGCGAGCGCGGCGAGGTCGCTCGGCATCGACTCGGCGGCGCAGGTCCGGACCTGCACCGTGAACTCGCAGTCGTCGCACGACAGGTCGCCGATCGGCGTCTCGACCACCGAGCGGCCGTCTCGGATCAGGAAGGTCGACGTCCCGTCCTCGATGCGGGCGGTCCCCGGGCCGACGAGCGACACGATGGCGTCGTACCGCGCCGCGACGGCGAGGGTGCCGGACGGCTCCGCGGCGGCCACGGCGGCGGCCTCCGGCGCGCGGTCGACGGGCGTCCGGAGGAGCCACGAGGCGACGCCGACGAGGAGGAACGCCGCCGCGAGCGAGACCGGCTCGAGGCGGAGGCGGCGCGACGGTCGCGCGGGTGCCGCCGCCGGCGGCCCGCCGAGCGTGGTGAACGCGGCGGCGACGGCGCGGCCGGCCTCGCGGTAGTCGTCCCGCGCGAGGCGGCAGCGATCGCACGTCGCGAGGTGGGCTTCCACCTCGGGGGGCGCGTACGGGTCGGCGGCCAGCTCGGCGAGCCGGGCGTCGAACTCCGGGCAGGCGTCGCGGTCGACGGGGACGCGGGGATCAGTCATCGCTCTCTCCCGCGAGGGCGGCGCGGACCGCCTTCATGCCGAGGTAGAAGTGCTGGCGGGCCGTCGCCTCGGAGCACGACAGCGCCCGCGCGGCCTCCCGGTAGGTGAACTGCTCGTGGATGCGGAGCACGAGCGCCGCCCGCTGGCGGTCGGGGAGCCGGTCGATCACCGCCCACGCCTTCGCGGCGAGGTCGCGGTCCTCGATGACGTCGGCCGGGTCGGCGACGGTCCGGTGGTCGATCCGCGCCGCCCCGGGCAGCGCCCGCCCGGCCCGCTCGGCCTTCCGCCCCCGGTCGCGGAGGACGTTCAGGGCGACCGAGTAGAGATACGGGCGCGGGGCCCCGTCCGGCGGGGTCCGGACCGCCCGCAGGAACGCCTCCTGGACCACGTCCTCGAGATCGCCCCGGACCCCCATGCGCCGGAGGAACGACGCGAGCGCCGCGTGGTGCTCGGCCGGGTCGAAGTCGGTCCGCGGGGGTGTCGGTCGGGTCCGGATGGTCATGGCTCCCACACATCTATAGACGCCGCCGCGTCCGGTCCGTCAATTCGTCGTCGGCGGATCGTCCCTCGGGCCCGCTCGGCCGTCCCGGGGCGTACGATCCCCGGCCGGGAGGCGTTGATGGGCCGGACGAGCGTGAGATCGGCGTGCGAGGCGCTCCGGAGCGTGGACCGGACGATGGCGAGGCTGATCGACCGCCACGGGGCTCCCCGCTTCGGGGCGTCCCGCCACGCCGGCGGGGCGTTTCCGGCCCTCGCCCGGGCGATCTGCCACCAGCAGCTCGCCGGCGCCGCCGCGGCCGCGATCCACGGCCGGTTCGAGGCGCTGTTCGACGGTCCGATCACCCCGGCCGCCGCGCTCGCGCTCCCCGAGCCCTCGCTCCGCGCCGCCGGCCTCTCGGCCTCGAAGGCCGGCTCGATCCGCGACCTCGCCGCCAAGGCCGTCGACGGGACGATCCCCCTCGACGCCCTCGCCCGCCTCCCGGACGACGAGATCGTCCGCCGCCTCGTCCTCGTCCGCGGCGTCGGCCCGTGGACCGCCGAGATGTTCCTGATCTTCCAGCTCCGCCGCCTCGACGTCTGGCCGGTCCTCGACTACGGCGTCCGGAAGGGGTACGCGCGGGCGTACCGAAGGCGCGAGCTCCCCGACGGCAGGGAACTCGCGCGGCTGGGGGAGAAGTACCGGCCGTTCCGCTCGGTCGCGGCGTGGTACCTGTGGCGGGAGGCGGACGGGTAGGGGGGGGGGGGGGGGGGGGGGGGGGGGGGGGGG
>JBICIB010000930.1:0-2872 GCA_043101415.1 Planctomycetota bacterium JB042
GCGTTCGGGACGATGTTCGACGGTTGCGCGAGCGCGGCCGACGACGGGGCGAACGCGGCGGCGGCGAGGAGGAGGCGGAGGGGAGGGTTCATGGGACGGCTCGCGGGTCCGATGGGGGCTTCCCGGAGAGAAGCCGGGGGTCCGGACCGGCGTTACGCCCGCGGGTCGGCCGTCCCCTTGCGCGCGTTCCCTCCGCGTGTTCCAAAGGCGCCATGGAGACCCGCTTCCTCGCCGACGACGACCTCGACGCGGTCCACGCGACGTTCCTCGAGGCGTTCTCCGACTACGTCGTGCCGATCGCGCCCGACCGGGATCAGCTCGGCCGGATGCTCCGCCAACGGAGCGCGGACCTCGCGCTCTCGGTCGGCGCGTTCGACGGCGGGCGGATGGCCGGCGTCTCCGCGACCGGCCGGCGCGGGGACGAGGCATACGTGATCTTCACCGGCGTCGTCCCGGCGTTCCGCGGGCGGCGGCTCGCGGGCGCGATGTTCGACCGCCTCCTGCCGGCGCTGGCGGAGGCCGGCGTCCGGCGGCTCTCGCTCGAGGTGATCCGCGGCAACGACCGCGCGGTCGCCGCGTACCGCCGCGCCGGGTTCGTCGTCGAACGCGACCTCGCGTGCTTCACGCTCGCGCGCGACGACGTCGTCCCGGCCGACCCGCCGGACGGGGTGACGGTGACGCGGCGCGCGGCCGCGGGCTGGCCGGAGTGGCGTCGCTTCCGGGACTGGGCGCCGAGCTGGCAGCACGCCGAGCCGTCGATCGAGCGGACCGAGGGAGAGGTCGTCCTCCTCGAGGCGGTCGAGCGGGGGCGCGCGGTCGGGGCCGCGGTCGTGCTGGTCGAGGGGGCGGTCCTCGCCGGGCTCGCGGTGGCGCCGGCGGCGCGGCGCCGGGGCGTCGGGTCGGCGCTCCTCGCCGCGGCCGCGGCCGAGGCCGAGCCGCTCCGCATCCTGAACGTCGACGCGTCGTCCGCCGCCGACGCCGCGTTCTACCCGGCGCGCGGGGCGCGTCCGCTGCTCGTCCAGCACGAGATGGCGCGCCGCGTCTGACGTCCGCAGAATGACGGACGGCGGACGGCGGTTCCCGTTCCGCCTTCGTTCCCGACTCCGACGCCTGGAGGCCCTTCGATGCGCTCGACCCGTTCCCCGGCCCTCGCCGCCCTCGCCCTGTTCGCCGCCCTCGGCGGCTGCGCCCACATCTCGGGAGGCGTCTCGCCGGCGTCCCGCCCGCTCGCGCCGGGGTCGTACGAGGTGCTCGGGCCGGTCCGCGGGCAGGACTGCGTCTACTACATCCTCGGACTGATCCCGGTCATGAACGGGAACGAGACGCACGTGGCGCTGAAGGACGCGCTCCGGAAGGAGCCGGGCGCCGACGCGCTGATCGAGGTGACGTCCGACACCTACTGGCAGCACTGGATCGTCGTCAGCCGCGTCTGCACGCAGGTGCAGGGGACCGCGGTCCGGGTCAGGTAGAGGCCCGCTCGCGGTCGAGCCAGACCTCCATCCCGGACGCGTTCAGCCCGACGTCGAGGGCGATCGATTCGCGGGCCGCCGCCTCGTCGATCGTCGCGCCGCGCGCCCGGAGATCGCCGAGGTAGAGCGCGAACAGCGCGTCGACGATCGCGGCGTGCCGGCCCTCGCCGTCGTCCGCGTGGCGGCGCGCGATCGCGACCCCCGCGTCGATCAGCCGGTGCAGGTCGGACGCCCGCGACGGGAGCCCCTCGACGCGCCCGAAGTGGGTGAGGTAGGCGTACGGCAGTCCGAAGCCGACGATCCGGTCGATCGTGGCGTGCAGCGCCTCCGGGTCGAACTGGACCGGCGACGTGGTCGGGAAGATCCACGGCCCGTCCGGCGTGCGGAGCTCGGGGTAGGCGAGGCCGAACGAGTCGCCGGTGAAGACGCCGCGCGCCGCCTCGTCGACGACGACGAAGTGGTGCTTCGCGTGCCCGGGGCTGTCGTGGAACCGGAGCGTTCGCCCGCCGAGGGGGATCGCGTCCCCCTCCGTCGCCTCGACCACGCGCGACGCGTCGACCGGCGCGATCTCCCCGTACGTCCGCGCCATCTCCTCCTCGCCGTAGATCGCCGTCGCCCCGGCGATCAGCTTCGACGGGTCGATCATGTGCCGCGCGCCGCGCGGATGGACGACGAGGCGCGCCCGCGGCAGCTCGCGCACGAGGGTCCCCGCCCCGCCGGCGTGGTCGAGGTGGACGTGCGTGACGACGACGAGGTCGACGTCGTCGCGCGTCAGGCCGTGCGCCTCGAGCGCGGCGAGGAGGAGCGGCGTCGCCCGGCTGGTCCCGACGTCGACGAACGCGGCGCGCCCGTCGTCGACGATCAGGTGGCTGGAGGCCATCCCGATCCGGAGGAAGTCGACGTCGACGGTGGTGACGCCGTGGGGGAGGCGGGTGAGGCGGGGGGAGAGGTCGTCGGTCGCGGTCATGGGTCCGAGGGTAGCGATCGTGCCGGGCGGGAGGGGCCACGCCGGCGGCGCCGTGTCCAGACGCATCGGAGCCGGGCGCCGGACACCGGGGACCGGGAGGGGGAGAGGAGGACCGGGTCACGGGCGACCGGGTGGCCGGGGGGCCGGGCGGCTGGGCGGGCCGGCCCGGTCTCCGGTACCCGCTCCCGATCCCCGGCTTTCCGCGATCCCGGCTTTCCGTTCCCCGGTCTTCCCCTCCCCCTCCCCCTCCCCCTCCCGTTTCCCGGCGTCCGGTTGCCCGGCTGTCCGAGGTCGAGGGATGACGCGCGCGAGCCGTCCGCACGGCCGGCGCGCGCTCCGAGCCGATCAGTTCGGCAGCAGCACCCGGTCGATCACGTGGATCACGCCGTTCGACGCGACGGTCGTCGCCGCGGACCTCGACGCGTCGAACGGAGAT
>JBICIB010000931.1:0-2564 GCA_043101415.1 Planctomycetota bacterium JB042
GGACCGGAGGCGTACGGACGCACGCCGCGCTCGTCGACCTGCAGGATCTCGTCGCCGCGAAAGACGACGATGGCGCCGACGCGGCGGACGAGGAGGTGTCCGAGCCCCTGGTCCGACGCCGCCTCGACCCGCTCGAGCCAGCGGAGCCCCTCCTCCCCGAGCAGACCGACCCCCCCCCGGAAGCCGGGCGACGCTCGCGTCCCCGAGGCGCGCCGCCTGCCCCACCGGGGCCGACAGGGCCCATCCGTCGGGCGACTCGAGGCGCACGCCGTCGAACCGGGCCACGCCGCGGTCGGAGAGGAGGAGCACCCTCCCTCGATCGAACGGCGCCACCGACGTCGGGACGAAGTCGACCCGGCCGAGGTCGTGCTCGCGCCAGCGCCACTCCTCGCCGAGGCGGGCGGCGAGGTCCGACTCCGTTTGCGCGCTCGCTGCCGCCGACGCGAGGAGGAAGGAGACGGCGATCCGCGGAACGAGGCGGGCGCCGCTCATGGTCCGCCCTCGGCCGTCGGCGCGGGGGGACCGAACCCGAACGTCGCCTGTCGTCCGCCGACCCGACCCTCGAGGCCGGACAGGCCGACTCCGAGCAGCCGCACCGGCCGCCGGCCCGCCTCGGTCTCGGAGAGGAGGCTCGCCGCCGCGGCGAGGAGCTCCCCCTTCCCCCCGAGCATCCGGTCGAGCGTCCGCGATCGGGTGACCGTGCTGAAGTCCTCGAACCGGACCTTCAGCGTGACCGTCCGCCCGCTCAGGTCGTGGCGCACGAGACGCTCGGCGAGGCGTTCGCACAGGAGGTCGAGCTCCTGCGCGACGGCCTCGTCCGACTCGAGGTCGCGCGCGAACGTGTCCTCGATGCTGATCGACTTCCGGACGCCGTTCGGCTCGACCGGGCGCGGGTCGATCCCGCGCGCGAACCGCGCGAACCGACGGCCGCCCGACCCGAACCACTCGCGCAGCGTCTCCTCGTCGTGGCGGAGGAAGTCGCCGCAGGTCCGGATCCCGCGACGTCGGAGCGTGCGCTCGGTCACCGGGCCGACCCCGGGGACCCGCCGCACCGGGAGGTCCCGCACGAACGCCTCGACCCGGGAGGGAGGGACGACCAGGAGGCCGTCCGGCTTGCGGGCGTCCGAGGCGACCTTCGCCACGAACTTGTTCGGCGCGACCCCCGCCGAAGCCGTGAGGCCGATCTCGGTCGCGATCGCGGCCCGGATCGCCTCGGCGACGCGGGTGGCCGAAGGCTCGCCGACCTTGTTCTCGGTGACGTCGAGGTACGCCTCGTCGAGGCTGAGCGGTTCGACGCGGTCGGTGAAGCGATCGAAGACGGCGCGGACTCGCCGGGACTCCCGGACGTAGCGCTCGAAGTCGGGGCGCAGGAAGACCGCGTCCGGGCAGAGGCGCACCGCGCGGGCCGCCGGCATCGCGGAGTGAACGCCGAACCGGCGGGCCTCGTACGAGGCGGTGCAGACGACGCCTCGCCCGGAGGGAGAGCCGCCGACGACGACCGGTCGTCCCCGCAGCTCGGGCCGGTCGCGCTGCTCCACGGACGCGTAGAACGCGTCCATGTCGACGTGAACGATCTTGCGAACCACGGCATCAGTCTAGGCCGACGGCCCCGCGATCCCGCGCGTGCACCGAGCGGATCGCGGACCGGGGCCGGCTCGAGGACCGAAGCGGCGTTCCGCGGGCGGGACATCTCGCCCCGGGCGTCGGGGCCGGTCCGTCGGCGCCTCTCCATCCGGGACGGCGGATCGTATAGACTGTCCCGTTTCCGCCACTCCCGCCGAGTCCCTCCCGATGAACCGATCCGTCGTCGCCGCGCTGCTGCTCGGAGCCCTCCCCGTCCTCCCCGCCCTCGCCCGCGCCGAGGAGCCCGTGGGGAACGATCTCCCCCGGGCCTGGGAGCACGAGGGTTCGGACCTTCCGCCCCATCCGGCGATCCGTTTCGGCGCGCTCGACAACGGCGTCCGGTACGCGCTGATGTCGAACGCCGAGCCGGACCGCCGGGTCTACGTCCGGATGCACGTCGACGCGGGGAGCGTCGCCGAGGAGGAGAGCGAGCGCGGCATGGCGCACTTCCTCGAGCACATGGCGTTCAACGGCTCGGCGAACTTCCCGGCCGGCACGCTGGTCGAGTGGCTGCAGGAGCGCGGGCTCGACTTCGGCGCCCACACGAACGCGTACACGTCGTTCACCGAGACGGTGTACATGCTCGACCTCCCGAACTCCGACCCCCGGACCCTGCAGGAGGCGCTCTGGGTGATGCGGGACTTCGCGGGCGAGCTCCTGCTGGCGGAGGAGGAGGTCGAGGCCGAGAAGGGGGTCATCGACGGCGAGGAGCGCGAGCGCGACTCGGCGATGGCGCGGGTCGGGAAGGAGCTCCTGAAGCGGCAGCTCGCCGGGACCCGGATCGCCGAGCGCCTCCCGATCGGCGTGAAGGACGCGCGCGACGCGTTCACGGCGGAGTCCGTCCGCGCGTTCTACGAGCGGTGGTACCGGCCCGAGAACCTCACGCTCGTGATCGTCGGGGACCTCGGCGACCTCGACCCGCTCCCGGTCGTCGAGCTGAC
>JBICIB010000932.1:0-2696 GCA_043101415.1 Planctomycetota bacterium JB042
GATCTGCCCGACCGGCGCGCCGGCGAGGACGAGCGCCGCGCGTCCCACCAGGACGGCGACGACCCCGAACCAGGCGAGGCGAGGATGCACCGGACGCCCGCCCCGCCGGAGCATCTGGATCAGCTCCCCCCCCGCCAGGACGCCCATGACGACGGCGAGCGACGCCGAGATCCACGGGCGGGACCAGCCGGCGTCGAGCGTCAGGACGAGCCAGAGGACCCCGAGGGCGACCCCGCCGCCGAGGCACCGCTTCCAGACCGGCGTGGGCGGCGGCTTGTTCCCCTCCGCCACCGTCATCGCCCGAGCGGCGCCGGGGCGCGCGGGTCCCTCCCCGAGGCGAGCCCGCCGAACTTCCGGACCCGGCCCTGGAACTCGGTCAGCGCGGCGTGGAACTGCGGGATCCGGAACTCCGGCCAGCAGACGTCGCTGATGACGATCTCCGCGTACGAGATCTGCCAGAGGAGGAAGTTCGAGACGCGCCGCTCCCCCGCGGTCCGGACGACGACGTCGGGGTCGGGCCCGGGCTGGTACAGCCGCGACGAGAGCATCGCCTCGTCGATCGCCTCCGGCGCGAGCCGTCCCGCGGCGACGTCCCGCGCCACCGACCGGCAGGCGTCGACCAGTTCGGCCCGGCCGCCGTACGAGAGCGCGAGGCAGAGGTTCAGCCCGCGGTGGTCCTTCGACATCTCGATCGTCCGGTCGAGCTCGCGCCGCGCCGGTCCCGGCAGATCGTCGAGCCGGCCGATCGCGGTGAGGCGGACGTCGTTCCGCCGGAGCGTCTCCCGCTCGTCGATCAGGTACCGCTTCAGCAGCCGCATCAGGAACAGGACCTCGCGGCGCGGCCGCCGCCAGTTCTCCCGACTGAACGAGTAGAGCGTGAGCTGCTCGAGACCGAGGCGCGCCGCCTCCTCGGTGATCGCGCGGATCGAGGCGGTCCCTTCCTCGTGGCCGCGGATCCGCGGCTCGCCCCGCTGCTCGGCCCAGCGCCCGTTGCCGTCCATGATGATGGCGACGTGCCGGGGGAGGTTCGTGCGGTCGAGGTCCATGATCCCTCGGAGGGTCAGCGGTACCGGTAGAGGGTCTCGTCGCGATCCGGGCCGACCGAGACCAACCCGACGGGGCGGCCGATGAGCGACTCGATCGCCTCAATGTACTCGCGGCATCGCGCCGGCAGGTCGGCAAACCGACGCGCCGCGCGGGCGTCCTCGGTCCACCCGGGGAGCTCCTCGTAGACCGGCTCGCACCGGGAGAGGACGAGCGGGTCGGACGGGAACTCGTGGAGCAGCGTGTCGCCGTCCTTGTACGCGGTGCAGACCTTGATGCGCTCGAGGCCGGTCAGCACGTCGACCTTCGTCAGCGCGATCGAGTCGCACCCGAGCAGGTCGACCGCGTACCGGAGGGCGACGCCGTCGAGCCAGCCGCAGCGCCGCGGGCGTCCGGTCGTCGCGCCGAACTCCCCCCCCGCCTTCCGGAGCCGCTCCCCCTGCTCGCCGTGGTCCTCGGTCGGGAACGGCCCCTCGCCGACGCGCGTGGTGTAGCACTTGGTGACCCCCATCACCTCGTCGATCCGACGGGGCGGGAGTCCGGCGCCGGCGGCGACCCCGAACGTCGAGGAGTTCGACGACGTGACGTACGGATAGGTGCCGAAGTCGACGTCGAGGAGGAGCCCCTGCGCCCCCTCGACGAAGACGTACCGCCCGGCGGCGAGGGCCCGCCGGAGGAGCTGGACCGTGTCGGTGACGTACGGGCGGAGCGTGTCGGCGTACCCCGCGTACTCGGCGAGGATCTCGTCGGCGTCGAGCGTGACGTCGCGCCCGAACGCGCCGAGGATGCGGTTCTTCTCCTCGACGTTCGCGCGCACGCGACGCGCGAAGTGGTCGGGGTTCAGGATCTCCGCCATGCGGATGCCGGCGCGGGTGGCGCGGTCGGCATACGCCGGGCCGATCCCCCGGCCGGTCGTCCCGATCGGGTTGCCGCCGCGGTTCCCCTCCGAGAGGCGGTCCATCTCCCGGTGGTACGGGAGGACGACGTGCGCCCGGTCGGACACGAAGAGGTTCCCCTCGACCTGGACGCCCCGCGCCGTGAACTCCTCGATCTCGCGGACGAGCTGCGCCGGATCGATCACGAGGCCGTTGCCGAGCACGTTCAGCTTGCCGTGGAGGATGCCGGACGGGAGGAGGTGGAAGACGAACTGCTCCCCCTTCACCTGGACCGTGTGCCCGGCGTTCGCCCCGCCCTGGTAGCGGACGACGACGTCGGCCCGCTCGGCGATCAGGTCGATGATCTTCCCCTTCCCCTCGTCTCCCCACTGGGTACCGATGACGCACGTGACGGGCATGGCGAAGGCTCGCTCCGGACGGGGCCGTGTCGGTGCCGACTGTAGAAGAGGAGGCCGAGAGTTCGGCGCGAAAACCCGTCACTCGTCGTCGTCGAACAGCGCCCCTTCCTCGTTCGTCCGGGTCCCGTCGACGTACCCGAGCTGGTCCATCGACCGGAGCGTCGACGCGTCCGCCTCGTCGACCCGCAGACCGTGCCGGAGCCGGCGCGCGTGATCGAACGCGCGCTGCATCGCCTCCTTCATCTCGGCGAGGAGGTCGGGCCGGGCGGCGCGGACGTCCCGCGTCTCGCCCGGGTCGGACTCGAGGTCGAACAGCGCGGTCTCGGCGGGCTCGGCGTCGCCGCGTCCCTTCGGCGAG
>JBICIB010000933.1:0-2876 GCA_043101415.1 Planctomycetota bacterium JB042
GCGTTCGGACGCCGGCCGGCCGCCCGGCCGGGTGGTTCCGCGCGACCGCCGGTGCCCGGCGGAGGTCGCGCGTCGTGTGCAGCCGGACCACGTCGACGCCCGAGAGTCCCGCGCTCGGCCGCCGGCCGGAGAGGACCTCGTAGAGCAGGATGCCGAGTCCGTACAGATCGGAGCGCGCGTCCGGCGCACCCCCCTCGAGCACCTCCGGAGCGAGGTACGCGAGCGTCCCGCCGACCGAGGCCGCCGGGTCCCTTCGGTCCGACGCGAGTCCGAAGTCGATCACCGTCGCGCGCGCGACCCCGTCCCGATCGCTGACGATCACGTTCTCGGGCTTCAGGTCCCGGTGGACGATCCCCCGCCGGTGGACGAACGCCAGCGCCCGCAGGACGTCGGCGAAGAGCGGCGCGACGTCGACGACCGACCGCCCCTCCGCGGCCGAACGGAGATCCTCTCCCCTCAGGTACTCGAAGACCGCGAGGAAGCTTCCGCCGACGTCGGTCGTACAATCCTTCAGGCGGACGACGCCGGGGAACCGGATCTCGCTCAAGAGCGACGCCTCGTGGGCGGCGCTCGCGGAGACCCCCGATCGGTACCGCTTGACCGCGACCCGCTCGCCGGTCCAGAGGTCGAGCGCGCGGTGGACGCTCCCGCCCGCGCCGCGCCCGAGGAGGCCTTCGAGGCGGTAGCGCTCCCAAGTCGTTCCGGAGCCCGAGGTTTCGCTGGAAGTGACCATCCGACCCGGAGATTGTATCCACGACCGGGAGCCCTGAACCGTAGTTCTCGGTGCGCCGTTGCACCTTGCGGGATCCGTGCTTACCGTCGCTCGCGCCCGGTCCGCGCTCCGCGGCCCCTGCCTTCGTGAGGAGGAGACTCCGATGTCCTCGTCCCCGTTCCGCCTCCCGCTCCTCGCCGGGTTCGCCCTCGCCGCGCTCGTCGCCGCGCCGGCCTCTCACGCGGACGTCATCCACATGAAGTCCGGCCAGAAGATCCAGGGGAAGATCGTCCAGGACGACGGCTCGACCCTGATCGTCGACACCAAGTTCGGGCGGATGACGTTCGAGCGCGCGAAGGTCGAGCGGATCGAGCTGCAGCGGCTGCCGCGGGAAGAGGTCACGGCCCGGATGAAGGCGGCCGCGGACGACGCCGCCGCGATGTTCGAGGTCGCGAAGTACGCGAAGGAGAAGCGGCTCGAGAAGGAGTACCGCGAGGTCCTCCAGGCCGTGGTCGCCATCGACCCGAATCACACCGAGGCGAACGAGGCGCTCGGGCGCGTGCCGTACGACGGCAAGTGGTTCACCCCGGAGGAGCTCGAGGCGTACAAGGCGGACCTCGCCGACCAGATGAAGGCGCGCGGGCGGGTCCTCTACAAGGGGAAGTGGATCAAGGAGGAGACCGCGAAGCGTCTGCAGGGATACGAGCTCTACAAGGGGAACTGGCTGAAGTGGCCGGAGATCTACACGCTCCAGGCGGAGGAGAACATGGGTCCGATGCTCGGGGTCGAGCTCGAGATCCGGACCTCCGAACACTTCGCGCTCCGCTCCCAGCTCGACGAGGAGTCGCAGCGCGAGATCCTCGACGTCCTGGAGGCGGGGTTCGCCCACTTCTCCGAGATCTTCGAGCCGGACGAGATCGAAGCCAACATCATGGACTTCTATCCGATCGCGGTTTACGTCTTCCCCGACCCGAACTACATCACGACGTTCGTCCAGCCCGACGGCTACATGGAGACGCTCTACAACCCGCCGCGCGGGGTGAACGAGCGGTACGTCGACGCCCACTCGTTCCCGATCTTCTTCCCGCGGCCGCTGATCGTCGCCTCCGAGGGACGACACCTGAAGAGCGGCGGTTCGCGGATGGTCAGCCTGCTCGGCTTCCTCTCCCACTACGCCGGCAACATGTACGTCCGCCGGTTCAAGCGGGGCGGGAAGATCCCGGGGTGGGTCGAGTCGGGACTCTCCCACTACTACGAGGGGCTGCTGAACGGATACCGCACCCTCTCCGTGACCGAGTACGTCGGCTACGAGCACGTCGACAAGTGGGGGGACAAGCTCGGGAACTTCAAGCAGTGGTACGAGCGGATGGCCGACGCGCAGTTCCGCTCCACCCTCCCCCGCTGGAGCACCTTCCAGGACAAGATCGTCGAGGAGATCGACGCCTACGAGCAGGTGAAGAGCTACTTCCTCGTCGCGTTCATGCTCGAGAAGTACCCCCAGGAGTTCGTCGACTACGTCCGCGACGCCTATCGGGAGTACGGCCGCCCGCGCCGCCAGATCAAGGAAGAGGAGGCGTTCCAGAGCGCCTTCAACGGGAGGACGACGGCGGAGCTCGAGCAGGAGTTCGAGGCCTGGGTCGCCACCCTCGGCGACCACCCCCCGGTCGACGGCTGACCGGAGCGTCCGGCC
Source organism: Planctomycetota bacterium JB042 (assembly GCA_043101415.1). Classification (GTDB taxonomy): domain Bacteria; phylum Planctomycetota; class B15-G4; order B15-G4; family JADJEK01; genus JAUIEL01. The sequence goes on from JBICIB010000933.1 coordinate 2,403, forward strand.
CCCTCCGGCGCCCCGGCCGAGCCGCGGCGGCTCGTTGTGGCCGCGCCGCGGCCGAACTATATTGGAGAGTGCATCCGGACGGTCCGTCCGATGTGCCGCGCACGCCCGCACGACTGAAGTAGAGAGGATTGGTGTCGATGATGCGTCGACTCGGACTCCCGGCCCTCGCCGCCGGATTGCTGTTGCTCGGATCGCTCGACCTCGCCTCGGCGGACACGGTCCATCGCAAGGACGGCCGCAAGGTCGACGGCGAGATCATCAAGGAGACCGACGCCGAGGTCGTGGTCCAGACGAAGTTCGGGCCGGTGACGATCCCGCGCTCCGACGTGCTGACGATCTCGAAGGGCGCGACGCCGACCGAGCAGTTCCGCGAGCGTTGGGACGGGGTCGACCGGGGCGACGCGCTCGCCCTCCTCGACCTCGCGGACTGGTGCAAGGAGAACCGCCTCTCGCGCGAGGCGCGAGATCGGAAGA
>JBICIB010000934.1:0-5923 GCA_043101415.1 Planctomycetota bacterium JB042
CCGGCCGGGGAGGACGAACGGAGCGGGGCGGGCGCGGTTCGGTCGGGCGGGCGGGGAGGGCGGGCAGCGACGGGAGGTGGCTCGGGCGCCTTGGGCGTTTATAGCTAAATTATCGAGTTTATCGAAAACGGGTAAACTGACGAATCTCGCTATAATCCGTCGTCGATGGATCCCGTCAAGAACCCCTACAGCCCGGGTGCGGGCACGCCTCCGCCGGAGCTCGCCGGTCGCGCGGAGCTCCGAGAGAAGGTCCGTATCGCGCTCGAGCGACTGCGCCGGGCGCGACCGAGCCGGAGCGTCCTGCTGATCGGACTGCGCGGGGTGGGGAAGACGGTCCTGCTCGATCAGTTCGCCCGCGACGCGGAGGGTTCCGGCCTGCACACGATGCGGATCGAGGCGCCCGAACAGCGGTCGCTCCCGGCGATCCTCGCCCCGGAGCTCCGGACCGCGCTGCTGCGTCTCTCCCGGGTGGAGAAGGCCCGCGACCTCGCGCGTCGAGCGCTCCGAGGGCTGGCGGGATTCGTCGGCGCCCTCCGCGTGAAGTACGAGGACCTCCACGTCGGGCTCGACCTCGAGCCGGAGCCGGGGCTCGCGGACGCGGGGGATCTGGAGCACGACCTCCAGTCCCTGCTGGAGGCGGCGGGGACCGCGGCGCAGGCCGCCGGGACCGCGCTGGTGCTGTTCGTCGACGAGCTGCAGTACGTCCCGGAGGCCGAGCTCGCGGCGCTGATCACGGCACTCCACCGCGTGAGCCAGCGACAGCTCCCGGTCGTCCTCGTGGGAGCGGGCCTCCCCCAGCTCCGCGGGCGCACCGGCAAGGCGAAGTCGTACGCCGAGCGGCTGTTCGAGTTCGTGGAGGTCGGATCGCTCGCCGAAGAGGACGCCCGGGTCGCGCTCGCCAAGCCGGCACGGGACGAGGGGGTGGCGTTCGAGGCTGCGGCGCTCGATCGCATCGTCCGGGAGACGGGCGGGTACCCCTACTTCCTCCAGACCTGGGGGAAGCACGCCTGGGACGCGGCCACCGATTCGCCGATCACGGAGGACGACGTGGAGTCCGCCTCGGCCTCGGCCGTGGCGTCGCTCGACGAGAGCTTCTTCCGCGTCCGCTTCGATCGCCTCACGCCGTCCGAGAAGCGCTACCTCCGCGCCATGGCCGAGCTCGGACCGGGACCGCATCGCTCGGGAGACATCGCGGAGGTCCTGAGGCGAAAGGTGTCGTCGCTCGGGCCCGTGCGGAGCAAGCTGATCGACAAGGGGATGGTCTGGAGCCCGAGCCACGGGGACACGGCGTTCACGGTGCCGCTGTTCGACGAGTTCATGCGTCGGATCATGCCGGGGGACGACTGGCGCGAGGCGTGAGCGGGGAGGACGCCGTCCGCACCCGGCTCCGTGGACCGTAGGATGGACGCGGCACGATCGTCGAGGAAGAGGGAGAGCGGTGACCGCCGACGTCGTGAAGGTCTTCCTGTCGTACACCGGGCTCGACCTGGCGGAGCACGCGCAGGTGGCGGCGCGGGCCGTGCTCGCGCGGGAGTGGCTGCCGATCGATCACTCGTTCTGGGCGGGGTCGGGCCGTCCGAGCCTCTCACAATGTGTCGAGAGGGTCCGGGAGTGTCAGGTACTCGTCGTCCTCGTGGCGTATCGGTACGGCACGATCCCGACCGTGGCGCAGGGCGGAGACGGCGCTCGGAGCTTCGTGGAGCACGAGGTCGAGGCGGCGCGCGAAGCAGGCCTCCCCGTCGTTCCGCTGCTCGTCGATCCGAACGCTCCGTGGATCCCGGGGTGGATCGAACGGTTCGAGGATCCGTCGGCGGAAGAGGCGTTCGAGCGCTTCAAGGCGAGCCTCGCGGAGACCGTCTCCGGCCGGTTCTCGGCCGACGCGGCGTCGGTGCGAGCGCCCGTGGGGGAAGCCCTGAACGAGGCGGCGAAGCAGCTCGCGTCGAAGTCGTCTCCGCCTTCGCCCTCGACGGATGCCGACCCCGTCGCGCGCCACGTGAAGCGGATGGCGGACGAGCTGCACCGCGTCCCGCTCCTCGGGTTCGGCGAGCAGTTAAACGTCGAGCTGGCGATCGACGAGCTGTACGTGCCGCTCCGGGCGACGATGAAGCGGTCGTTCGCGGAGAAGGAGGAGGCGCGGGGAGAGGCGGAGTTCGAGGAGGACCTCGCGGTCGAGGAGGTGTTCGCGCGGGCGAGGCGGCTCGGCCTCCACGGCGTGGCCGTCCTCGGCGACCCCGGGTGGGGGAAGACGACGTGCGCGCGGCGGATCGGCTGGGAGTGCGCGTCGCCGCTCCACGGGCCGGCGTCCCTCGAGCTGCCGGACGGGACGATCCCGGTCTTCCTCCGGCTGCGCAGGCTGACGGCCGACGACCTCGAGGGGAGCCTGAGGGACGCGTTCGCGAAGTACGGCGCGACGCGGCACGGCGGCGAGGACGAGGCGCGGGCGGTCGCCGACGCGCTCTGGGCCCGGGGGAGGGTCCTCTGGCTCCTCGACGGGCTCGACGAAGTGGCCGACGAGACGCTCCGCGGCCGGGTGAGCGCCTGGATCCGCGACGCGCTCCGCGAGCGGCCGGACGACCGGTTCCTCGTCACCTGCCGGTTCGCGGGGTGGAAGGGGGACGCGGTGCTCGGCCCGTCGTTCCTGAGCGTGGAAGTCCGCCCGCTCGACTCCGAGCAGCAGATCGAGTTCGTCGAGCGGTGGTACCGGACGGTCGAGGCGCGGATCGTGGGGCCGGGCGCGAAGGCGGAGGCGTCGGCGCGCGAGCGGTCGAAGGCGCTCCTCGACGTGATCCACGGGGCGGAGTTCCTCGGCCCGCGTCTCTCCGAGCTCGCCGCGAACCCGCTCCTCCTCTCGATCGTCTGCATCGTCCACCGCAAGGACGTCCAGCTCCCGCGCAGCCGGGCGGCGCTGTACGAGAAGTGCGTCGCCGTCTTGCTCGAGCACTGGCGCGAGGAGTGGCGCCGGACGCAGGGCCTGAAGCCGTTCGACGCCGACGCGGCGCGCGACGTCCTCGAGCCGCTGGCGTGGTGGCTGCACCAGGAGGTCGGCCGGGTCGACGCGGACGTCGAGGAGCTCGCCGCCGAGGCGGCGGAGCGGCTCGCGACGCTCTCGAAGGACACGGGGCTGAAGCGGGACGGCGAGGAATTCCTCATCCAGGTCCGTGACGAGTCCGGGCTCCTCGTCGCACCGGCGCCGGGACGGCTCGCCTTCCTCCACCTGACCTTCCAGGAGTACCTCGCCGGCTGCCACGCCGTCGACCTCGGCACGGCCGAAGGGGAGGCGCTCGCCGCCCGTCTCGCGGACGACGCGTCGAGCTGGTGGCAGGAGGTCGCGCTCCTCGCGCTCGCCCGCGGGAGCGCTGCGTTCGCCGAGGCGTTCTTCCGCCGGGCGATGCGGCCGGACGTCTTCCAGGCGTGTCCGGAGGTGATGCGGTACGCGGCGCAGGAGGCACGGCACCGGCCGGCGGCGCCGTTCGTCGAGGTGCTGCGTGAGGACGGCGCGTCGCGAGAGCGGGTGCTGTACGCGCTCGGGGCGCTGGAGGGCGTGGAGAGCGCGGCGGCGACGGCGGCGGTGCGGGTGCTGCTCGAGCATGAGGAGACGACCGTCGTGGCGGCCGCGGCGGACTGGCTGGGAGAGCCGGTGCCGGCGTCCGGTCTCCAGGAGGTGAAGGCGGCCGAGATCGCCGGGAAGGTCTTCCAAGTCCTACGCGTCGGTCCCGCGGAGCTCGAGATGGTCGAGATCCCCGGGGGCGAGTTCCTGATGGGGAGCGAGGACGGCGCTCCGGCCGAGATGCCCGTCCATCGGGTCGAGGTGAAGCCGTTCCTGCTCGCCGTCCATCCGGTGACGAACGAGGAGTACGCCCGATTCCTCGACGCCCGCCCGAAGGCGAAGAAGCCGCCGTACTGGACCGATCGACGCTTCAACGCACCCGATCAACCGGTCGTCGGCGTGTCCTGGCACGACGCGCAGGAGTTCTGCGAGTGGGCCGAGTTGCGCCTGCCGAGCGAGGCGGAGTGGGAGTACGCCTGCCGGGCGGGGACGGCGACGGCCTTCAGCTCCGGCGATGACGAGGAGGAACTCCTCGAGCATGCCTGGATCCTCAGGAACTCCGGAAAGAGCCTGCTGCCACCGGGCACCGAGTGGGAGGTCGGCAATTACGATCAGTGGGGCTGCTCCCTCAAGTCGGTCGCTCAGAAGCTGCCGAACGCGTGGGGGCTGTTCGACATGCACGGAAACGTCTGGGAGTGGTGCGAGGACGTCTGGCACAACGACTACGACGGGGCCCCCTCGGACGGGTCGGCGTGGGTCGATGGGGCCTCCGAGGCCCGCGTCCTGCGTGGCGGCAGCTTCAGGCACCCCGCGAGGTTCGCGCGCTCCGCGTACCGCGACTGGTGGCACCCGGACTTCCGCAACGACTTCCTCGGCTTCCGCCCGGCCAGGTCCGTCACACCTTGACCCCTCTCACGTCTTCACTGCGTCGCGATGACTTCGGCGTCCGATCGATGCGACGGTGAGGGCTTCCGAGCACGAGGCGACCCATTCGTGGGTCTCCTCCGCCTCGAGTCAGGACGATGGTGTGAAGGCACCGACTTCCGGCCGCCGCGGTCCGGCCCGTGCGGAGCCGGGTCGGCCGTCGGCGGCCCGCCGCGGGAGACGTCCATCCACTGGACGTCAGCGAGGAAGAGTGCGCCGCGCCGGGACGCTCGGTCCGGCCGCCCGAAGGCGGCCGGTCCTACGAGCCCCGACGGGCGCGGCGCTGTTCCGCCGGCTCGCGCTCGCGCGCGCGCCGACGAGGAGCCCCGGGCGGTCCGTCACGTGCACTGCGGCGGGATCCGACGCCGGAAGGCGCGACACTAAGCTGATCGGCTGTTGTGGCGTAAGTGATTTTCGTGAATTGTCTTATATTCTAATAGAACGAGCAGGGCGGAAGCCGATGTCGTCGTTGCGGAGGTCCGTTGGCCAGCAGTTGCGGTACGCGGAGCGCGCGAACCACGCGGAGTCTCCGAAGCTGCCGCCGCGGTGAACGCGGCGCTCGGAATTCAGGTTGACCCACGCGGACCCGTCCGTGGGGGCTCCGAGGTAGCCGTCATGCCAAGTGTCTTCGCACCACTCGAAGACGTTCCCGTGCATGTCGTGGAGCCCGAACCCATTGGCCGGCTTCTCCCCGACCCGATGAAGACGGCCACGTGAGTTGCGGTCGTACCAGCCGACCCGGTCGAGGTCGGTTGTCTCGTCTCCCGACTCGTAGGCCGTCGTCGTTCCCGCTCGGCACGCGTACTCCCACTCCGCCTCGCTGGGAAGGCGCGCACCGCGCGCAGCTTCGCACCGGGTCGCGAGGTACCGGCAGAACGCCGATGCCTCGTACCAGGTGACGTTGACAACCGGCCGCTCGAGGTCGTCACTGCCGACTCCCTTCGTGGGATCGAGCCAGCGGTACATCCGGAGGGTCACTGGGACGGTCGCGAACTGAAAGGAGTCCGTGAACGTCACGTCGTGGGGCAGCGGCGAGTCGTCATCCATCTCCTCGTCAGGCCCTCCCATCTTGAACGTCCCCTTCGGGATCGTTCGCCAGAACGGAACTGGCCCGGTGGCGGTCGGGACGGCCTCGAAGATTGCCTCGTCAGGTGCCGAAATATGGTCGAACAGTCGTTCCGCGCGGCGGCGTGCCTCGGCCGCGTAGTCGGGATGGACCCAGGAGATGCGGTCGAGCGCCTCGCCGACGAACCAGAGGTCGTTCCCGTTCCGCGTCCGACGGCGGATCGTCTCGAGCAGGTCAAGGGCGCGCTCGACGTCGCCGACCTTCTCCGCGAGCGAGAGGAAGACGCCCCGGCGCTCCTCGACTTCGTCGCTCAGCGCGAGGACCCGCTCGATCGTCGCCGGCCGGACCCCCTCCGCCGTCGCGAGCGCCCGGAGGCCGAGTTCGGG
>JBICIB010000935.1:0-3053 GCA_043101415.1 Planctomycetota bacterium JB042
GTCGCCGAACCGGCGGACCTCCGGGGCGAGCGACGCGGCGAGCGGGAGGCCCACGAAGAGGACGGCGAACAGCACGAGCGGCGCCGCGCGCGCCTTCCCGTCGCGCGACGCGCCGTCGGCGCCGCCCCCCGCGCCGCCGAGACCGGCCGCCGCGCCGACGAGCGCCGCGATTGCGAGCGCCCCGAACTGCGCCCGGAGCCCCGGGGCGGCGAGGAGCGCCGCCGCGGTGAGGACGCCGAGCGCCGCCGTCGTCCGCGTCCGGCAGAACCGGCCCGCCATCGTCCACGTCGCGTCGGCCACGACGACGACGGCGAGGAGCTTCAGCCCGTGGACGACGCCGAGGAACCCGGGGTGGTCCGACAGCTGGCTCCCGGCGACCGACAGCAGGACGAGCAGGACGAACGACGGCGCGGTGAACCCGACGAACGCGGCGACGCCGCCGGCGAGCCCGGCCCGGCGCAGCCCGATCGCGAAGCCGACCTGGCTCGACGCGGGGCCGGGGAGGAACTGCGACAGGGCGAGGATCCGCGCGAACGCCGCGTCGTCGAGCCACCCCAGGCGCTCGACGAACGCGGTCCGGAAGTAGCCGAGGTGCGCCGCCGGCCCGCCGAAGCTCGTCAGCCCGAGCAGGAGGAAGCGCCAGAAGACGCCGAGCATGCGCGGCTATCCGGAGACGTCGCGCCGCGTGAAGACGGCGAGCCCGACGAGCGTCGCGACGACCGCCGTCGCGAGCGGGACGCCGACCGAGAGGACGGCGTCGCCCGGCGCACGATACACGGACGTCCCGGCGGTCAGCCGTTCGAGCACGTCGAACGGGCGGACGATCCAGGTCGTGAAGACGAACCGGTCGACCGGCGCGCCGAGGACGAACGCGACCCCCGCCCCGCCCGCGAGGACGGCGAGTCCGGCGACGATCGCCGTCGTCGCCTGCCGCGCCACCGCCGAGACCGCCAGCGCCACCGCGGCGGTGGCGAAGAGCGCGAGGTCGGTCCGGAGGGACGCGAGCAGGAGGTCGACGCGCAGCGACGCGGCCGAGAACGCCTCCCCCTGGAGCTGGACGTCCGCCACGTCGGAGAACCCGAGCGTCGGCCCGCCGACGGCGAGCGAGAGGAGGAGGTCGACGACGACCGCCGCCGTCGTGGCGGCGAAGAGCGCCACGAGGCGGCCGAGGTACTGCGCCGCCCGCGAGACCGGCCGCACCAGGAGCATCCGGAGCTGTCCCCGCTCCGCCTCCCCCGCCAGCGACTGGGCGGCGAGGACCGCCATCAGGACGGCCCACAGGAACAGCCCCGGCCCCGCCGACCGCGCGGCGAGGTGGAACCCGTTCAGCGCGACGTCGTCGAGCCGCTCGTCCGCACCGCGGCTCCGGATCTCGAGCAGCGCGAGGAGCTTCGCCCCGAGGAGGATCGCGAGCGACACCAGCGCGAACGAGCGCTGCGCCCGGAGCTTCGTCAGCTCGACCGCCGCCGCCCGCGCGGTGCCGCGGACCAGGCCGCTCACGCCCCGTCCTCCCGCACGAGGTCGTGGTAGACGTCCTCGAGCGTCCGCCGCTCGCGGGTCGCCTCGTACACCGCGACCCCCGCGTCGGCGAGCGCGCCGATCGCCGCCGCCACCGTCTCGTCCCCGCCGTGGAGGGAGAGCTCGTCCGGCTCGAGCGGGAGATCCCGGGCGGCGAGGACGCGGCGCGCCGCCGCCTCGTCGGAGACGCGCAGGCGGGTCGTCTCCCCGGCGCCGAGCAGCTCCTCGACGTCCCCCTCCGCCACGGTCCGGCCTCCGGCGAGCACGCCGACCCGGTTGCAGGTCGCCTCGACCTCGGTCAGGAGGTGGCTGGAGAGGAGGATCGTCCGCCCGCGCTCGCGCGCCTCCTCCTTCAGCCGTTCGCGGACCTCGGCGATCCCGCCCGCGTCGAGCCCGTTCGTCGGCTCGTCGAGGATCAGGAGCCGCGGGTCGCCGAGGAGCGCCTGCGCGATCCCGAGGCGCTGGGTCATGCCGAGCGAGTACTGCCGGACCGGTCGGTCCCCCGCCGCGCCGAGCCCGACCGCGTCGAGCACGCGCCCGAGCTCGGCGGACGGCGCCTCGAGCCCGAGGAGCCGCGCGTGCAGCGCGAGGTTCGCGGTCCCCGTGAGGTGCGGGAAGAAGGCCGGGGTCTCGACGAGGAACCCGACGTCCGGGAAGAGCGAGGGCGGCTTCGAGCGGAGCACGTCCCGGCCGAGGAGCCGCGCCTCGCCCGCCGTCGCGCGGAGGAGGCGGGCCAGGACCTTGATCGCCGTCGTCTTCCCGGCGCCGTTCTGGCCGAGGAACCCGTACAGGTCGCCGGCGCGGACGTCGAGGTCGACGCCGCGGAGGACCCGCTCCGCCCCGTACGACTTCTCGAGGCCGCGGACCTGGACCACCGACTCGGGCAGCGTCAGACCCCCGGGTCGAGGAGCGGGGTGAACGGCCGCACGATGCGCGGGGTGATGAAGAAGATCACCTGGCTCTGCTGCTCGGTGACCGACTTCGTCTTGAAGAGGTATCCGAGGATCGGGATGTCGCCGAGGATCGGGATCTTCGTGACGAGTTCGATCTGGTCGGTCGCGATCAGCCCTCCGATCCCGAACGTCTGCCCGTCGCGGACGTTGACCACGGTCGACGCCGTCCGCTGCGAGATGACCGGGTTCAGGATCCCCGACGCTCCCGACTCGACGAACGAGGACACGAACGAGACGTCCGCCGTCACGTCGATCTGGATCATGTCGTCCATGAGGAGGTACGGGGTGACGATCAGCTTGACGCCGGTCTCCTCGAACTTCACCTGGACCTGCGTGAGCTGCCCCGACGCGCCGAGGACGGGGGTCTGCACCGGGATGCGGGCGCCGGTGTCGATGACGGCCCGGTGGCCGTTCAGGACGGCCATCTTCGGGGCCGACAGGACGTCGGAGTTCCGGCTGTTCTGGATCGCCCGGAAGAAGGCGCGGAACTTCAGGTCGTCGTCGAAGAACGCCAGCGCGAGGGTGCCGACCTGGCTGTTCGACAGGAACGCGTCCGGGTCGAGCGGCGAACTGAACTTCCGG
>JBICIB010000936.1:0-7452 GCA_043101415.1 Planctomycetota bacterium JB042
GTTGCCGTCGACGCCGGCCACGCCGACGACCTCCCCACGCCGGACCTCGAGGTCGAGCCCGTCGACGCCGCGCGATGCGCCCGCCGCGCGCGCCTCGAGACCGACCAGCGCCAGCGCTTCCTCGCCCGGGCGCCCCGGCGGGACGGGACGGGGTTCCGGAGCGGCGCCGACCATCGCGGCCGCGAGCCGGCTCGGGTCGAGACCGTCCCGCACCGCACGCTCCACCACCCGGCCGCCTCGCAGCACCGTGACGCGGTCGGCGACGCGCTCGACCTCGGCGAGGCGATGGGTGATGAAGACGATCGCCGCCCCGCCCCGCGCGAGCGCCCGGGCCGCGTCGAGGAGCGCGTCGGCCTCCGCCGGCGCCAGCACCGCGGTCGGCTCGTCGAGGACGAGCACCCGCCCGCCGTCCGCCAGGGCCCGTGCGATCTCGACGCGCTGCCGCTCCCCGACGCCGAGCGCGTCGGCGCGGACGGCCGCCGCCGGGAGCGGGAGCGGCGACGCGGCGGCGGCGCGCCGGTGGACCGCCTCCAGAACGAGCGGCGACGACGAGAACGGCGCCCCGGGGAGACCGAGCGCGAGGTTCTCGGCCACGGTGAACGCGCCGACCAGCGCATCGTGCTGATGGACCATCCCGATGCCGCGCCGCGCCGCGTCGGCGGGCGAGCGGAGCCGGGCGACGGCGCCGTCGATCCGCACCTCCCCGCGGTCGGGGACGATCCCCCCGGCGAGGACGTTCACCAGCGTCGACTTCCCGGCCCCGTTCTCGCCGAGGAGCGCGTGGACCTCCCCCGCCGCGACGTCGAGGTCGACGCCGTCGAGCGCCGTCACCGCGCCGAAGCGGTGCGTGATCCCGCGCAGCTCGAGCAGGGGCATGCGCGGAATACTAGGGAGCGCCGCTCAGGGAGCCATGTCGATCTGCACGCCGTTCGACAGGGCGTACCCGAACGCGGCGCCGGAGTCGATCACGGCGTACTGGAAGACGAGGGTGAGCGGGACGTACGCGGTCAGGTCCTGCACCAGCAGCAGCGATCCGCCGCCGGACGCGCCGGGCGTCCCGCCGAGCGGGAGCAGGATGGAGAGGAACGGCGGCGTGAACGCGTCGACGTAGAGCGTCCCGCCGACGGCCGGGATCCCGGCGGACTGCGTGCCGACGAACAGGAGCGCCGACGCGCCGCCCAGGGCGTCCTCCATCTTCAGGGAGAACACGCCCTGGCAGCTCCCGCTCCCGAGCGACAGCCGCGGCACGACGCCGCCCGTCCCGGTGGTCCCCGGACCGAGCGGCGTGACGCACCCCTCCGCCAGCCAGTCGAACAGGGTCTTCACGTACGCGACGTTGTCGCCGTTCGCGATGTAGACGTCGTCGAAGATGTTGGCGTCGCCGTGCGCCACCACGGACCCGCCGTTCCATCGTGCGATCATCCCCTGGCCGGCCGAGGTCGCGCCGACGATCGACGAGGAGGGGCCGACGACGATCTCCCCTCCCGCCTTTCCGTAGACGGAGTTGATCCCCTGGAACATCGGTTCGGCCGGCGAGAGGACGGTGGCGTAGACGTCGGACGGCGTCAGGTCCGCGGTCGAGAGCTGGAAGTCGAACACCTTCGCGACCTCGGCGGTGTGGGACGGCCAGACCACCGGGTTGTCCCCGACAATGAGGACGCCTCCGCCGGAGCTGGCGAACGACAGGATCGCCTGCGCCTCGGCGACGGTGTAGGCGGTGCTGGAGGCGTTCAGCGCGCTGACGACGACGACGTCGAACGACGAGAGGTCCTGGTTCAGGACGCCGGCGCTCGACTCGACGACGTCGATGCCGATGGTCTGCAGCTCGCTGACGAGCGTGTTGAATCGGCTCGCCAACGTGTAGGGCGAGTACACGCCGTGGTGCGTGTCCCACAGGATGCGCCGGTTCTGCGCGTCCGCGGACGGAGCGAAGGCGAGCAGGGCGAGGGAGACGACGGCGGCGCGCAGACCCATGGGAGACCTCCTCGTTCGGTCCCCCGCATGCTACTCCATCTCAACGCTTCGCCGCGGTCCGCTCGTCGCGAGCCTGGTCGATCCTCCGGCGCGCCACGAGGGAGACCCGGTGCTCCAGCCGTGGATTGATCGCGAGCGACACGACCCCCGACGCGAGGTCGTACGTCCGTTGCCGACCGACGTGGGCTCCGTCGCGCACCTCGCGCGCGAGCCGCACGAACGCCTCCGGCACGTCGAGCACGACGCTCGCGACCACCGTCCCGGGCTTCACGTGCGACTGGTCCTTGTTGCAGCCGATCGCGAGGACGCCGCGCTCCTCCGCGGCGAGGAAGACCCCGAGCCCCGCCGCGTCCGCGTTGTGGAACAGGACGTCCGCCCCCTGGTCGAGGAGGGCGAGGGCGGCCTGGCGCGCGGCGGCGACGTCCTCCCACGAACCGAGCCACGACACGACGACCTCGACGTCGTCGCGGATCTCCCGCGCCCCCTCCCGGAAGGCGTCGAACGCGCTCTTCACCGGCGGGATCTCCATCCCGCCGACGACGCCGATCCGTCCGGCGGCGGAGATCGAGGCGGCCAGCATCCCGGCCAGGAACGCCGGCTCCTCGATCACGAACCGGATCGAGGAGACGTTCTCCCGCGTCCCCGCCCCGGAGGTGACGACGAGCGCGGTCCCCGGGAACTCGGCGCCGACCGCGAGCGCCGCCTCGGTGAACTCGAACCCGTGCGCGAGCACGAGGTCGAACCCCTGCCCCGCGAACGACCGCATCGCCCCCTCGAACTCCGAAGGCGACTTCACCTGGACGTGCCGCACGTCCGCGCCGAGTTCCGCCTCGATCCGGGACAGCCCCTCGTACGCCGACGCGTTCCAGCCGTCGTCGGAGATCGGTCCGGGGCAGAGGAGGGCGACGCGGAACCCCGCGTCCGTGGCGTCGGCGCCGCAGGAGACGAAGGAGAGCAGGGCGAGGAGGAGCGGGACGGTCGTGCGCATCGGGAGGATGGTAGAGGATGCGGGCGGACGGGAGGGACCGGCTACTCCCCCCGCGAGCGAAGCTCGGCGAGCTCCACCACCGTCCGGACCGGCGCCCCGTCGATCACCGGGACCTCGTTCGCCGCGTCCCGGCACTCGAACGTCACCGTCCCGTCCCCGTCCTCGCCGACGTCGACGGTCAGGAGTCCGTACGAGTTCCCCTCGAGCCCCCAGACGCGGGTCCGGTTCTTCTCCTTGCGCGGGCCGATCTCCCGCCCCTGCTGCAGCGGCGAGCTCGTCAGCTCGTAGAGCGACCGGCCGTCCTCGAGCTCGATCCGCATGAGCTCGCTGTAGTGGCGGTCGCCGGAGAGGAGCACGACCCCGTCGATCCCGCGCTCCTCGAGACCGTCGAGGAACCGGTAGTACTCCCGCCGGGCCGTGTGCCAGTGCCCGTCGTCCTTCTTCCCCTTGAAGATCATCTGCGTGCCGTTCGCGACGACCTTGACCGGCGCGTCGGACCGTTCGAGGCCCTCGAGCAGCCACGCGAGCTGGCGTTCGCCCCAGATCGCCGCCCGCTCGTCCGGGACCCCCTCGGGGGTCCGGTGGAAGCGGCCGTCCAGCAGGAACACCTCGACCGGGCCGCGGCGGAACGACGTGAAGACGCCCGGGTGGGCCTCGGTGCCGTACGACGGGTTCGCCCAGACCGCGCGGAACACGAGGAGGGCGTCCTCCTTCCGCGGGAACGTCGAGTCGGAGTTGTTCGGGCCGTAGTCGTGGTCGTCCCACGTCGCGTAACACGGCGTGGTCCGGGCCAGCTCCGCCAGGTGGGCGCCCCGGCGCGTGAAGAGCTGTCGCGCGAGCATCGTCTCCTTCGAACTCCACTCCCCGTCGTCGCCCGACGTCGAGAAATAATGCTCGGGATCGGCGGCGCCGCGCACGTAGTAGCAGTTGTCGCCGAGGAACAGGAAGAGGTCCGGCCGCTCCGCGGCCGCGGCGCCGAGGACGGGGACCGGGCCGTGCTCGCCGTCGTCGATGCACGAGCCGCACGCGATCCGGACCCGCCCGCGGCGGGACGGCGGCGGCGCGGTCGAGAACCGGACGGTCTCGGCGCCGACGGAGTCCGTCGCCCTCGCGTCCCGGAGCGTCACCTCGACCGGGAGCGACGGCCGCAGCCCGCCGAGCACGACCCGCCGGCAACCGCCCCCGAGCACCTCGACCCGCGGCGCGAGAGGGAGGCCGTCCTGCGCGGCCACCACCGCCAGCTCGACCCCTTCCCTCGGCCGCACCCAGACCCGAGCCTCCCGATCGGAGACGTGCCCGATCATCGGCCCCGCGTCGATCCAACCGGAGCCGGCGCGGGCGTCGACGCCCGGCATCGGCGCCGAAGCGCACCCCGCCACCAGCAACAACCCGCCGAACGACCGCCTCATCGAACCGACCTCCTGGCGCCCCACTCTCCACTTTCGAGCCGCCCGCCTCCAGCCCCCGGCCTCCGGCCCGTCCCTCCGCCCGCGCTCCCCGCCCGCTATCATCCGGCCATGTCCTCCTCCTCCCCCACGCTCGTCCGCACCACGTGCACCCGCGATTGTCCGGACGCCTGCGGCCTGATCGCCACCGTCGAGGGCGACCGCGTCGTCCGCCTCCAGGGCGACCCGGAACATCCGATCACCCGCGGGTTCCTCTGCTATCGCGTCGGGACACACTATCTCGCGCGCCAGCACTCTCCCGAACGCCTGACGACGCCGCTCCTCCGGAAGGACGGCCGTCTCACCCCGGTGTCGTGGACCGAGGCGTTCGACGTCCTCGCCTCGACGCTCGACCGGATCCGCCGCGAGTCGGGTCCGGCGGCGATCCTCCACCTGCAGGGCGGCGGTTCGCTCGGGATGCTCAAGAACCTGAACGGCGTCTTCTCGCGGCTCCTCGGCGCCACCGAGACCCGCGGCGACGTCTGCGACGCGGCCGGGGCGTGGGCGTGCGAGCAGGACTTCGGCGCGGTCGACGCGTCCGCCCTCCAGGACCTGGCGAACGCCCGCGGGGTCGTCCTCTGGGGGAAGAACGTCGCGGCCTCGAGCCCGCACACCGCGACGTTCGTGAAGGACGCGAAGCGCGCCGGCGCCGAGGTCGTCCTCGTCGACCCGCTCCCGCACCGGAGCCTCGCGCTCGCGGACCGGTTCGTCCAGCCGCGTCCGGGCGGCGACGCGGCGCTCGCCCTCGGCGCGGCGCGGGCGATCCTCGACGCCGGCCGGGCCGCGCCGGACCTCGACGCGTACGCCGAGAACCGCGCGGGGTACGAGGCGCTCGTCCGGACCCGCGACGTCGCCGCGTGGGCCGCGGAGGCGGACGTGCCGGTCGAGGAGGTCCGGGCGCTGGCGCGCTTCTTCGTCGAGCGGGCCCCGGTGACGACGCTCCTCGGCTGGGGGATGCAGCGCCGCCTGAACGGCGCGACGCAGGTCCGGGCCGTGAACGCCCTCCACGCCCTGACCGGGAACCTCGGTCGTCCGGGGGCCGGGGCGTCGTTCTCGACGTCGCGGCGGGCGCCGTTCGACCTCTCCGTGAAGGACGCGCTCGCGGACCGCGTCCCCCGGACGCTCCGCGTCGCCACCCTCGGTCACGACGTGCTCGCCGCCGACGACCCGCCGATCCGCGCGGTCCTGATCGACAACATGAACCCCGTCGCCACGAACCCCGACGCGGGGACGACCCGGCGCGCGCTCGAGAGCCGCGACTTCGTCTGCGTGATCGACCAGTTCGAGACCGACACGACCGCGACCGCCGACCTCGTGCTGCCGACCACGACGATGCTCGAGGAGGACGACCTGGTCGGCGCGTACGGCCACCACCACGTCTCCGCCGCGCGCGCCGTGGTCCCGCCGCCGGACGGACCGCGGACCGACCTCGCGATCTACCAGGAGCTGGCGCGGCGGCTCGACCTCGGCGACGCCCTCGAGGGGACGCCGCGGGAATGGATGACGCGCCTCGGCGGTCGCCTGAGGGACGGCGGAGTCGATCTCGACGACCTCACCCGCGGCGCGCCGCGCGCCCCGCGGGCGCCGGTCGTCGCCTGGGAGGGCCGGCGGTTCGCGACGCCGAGCGGACGCTTCCGGTTCCTGACCGACCTCCCCGCGACGCCGCCGGACGACCCCGAGTACCCGCTCCGGTTCCAGGCGCTCTCGACCGGGCGCTGGCAGGCGTCGCAGCTCACGCGGGCCGACGAGGAGCGCGAGGGGGCGCTCGTCTGCACCGTCCATCCGGACGCCGCGCCGGGGATCGAGGACGGCGGCGAGGCGTGGCTCGAGAGCCGCGTCGGCCGCCTCCGCGTCGTCCTCCGGCTCGACGACCGGTACCGGAAGGACACCGTCTACGTCCCGCGCGCGCGCTCGGTCGCCGACGGCCGCTGCGTGAACGCGATCATCTCCGCCCGCCTCACCGACCACGGCGAGGGGGCGGCGTACTACGACGAGGGCGTGCGGCTCCGCGCCGTCTGACCGCCCCGCTCCCCTCCGGAGGATCCGATGCCCGAACTCGTGAAGGTCGACGTCCGCGAGGGCGTCTGCTGGCTGACGCTCGACGACCCGCCGGCGAACGGCTACTCGTACGAGATGATGCAGGAACTCGACGCGGCGATCCTCGGCGCGCGGATGGACGACGACGTCCACGTGATCGTGCTGACCGGCGCCGGCGACAAGTTCTTCTGCGCGGGCGCGAACATCGACTACCTCGGGAAGATCACTCCCGCGTTCAAGTACTACTTCTGCCTCCACGCGAACGAGACGCTCGGGCGGCTCGAGCAGACGCCGAAGCTCGTGCTCGCCGCGCTGAACGGACACTGCGTCGGCGGCGGCCTCGAGGTCGCGCTCGCGTGCGACCTCCGCCTCGGCTGGCGGAACACCGCCGAGGGCGCGCGCCAGCCGAAGCTCGGCCTGCCGGAGGTGAAGCTCGGCGTCCTCCCGGGGACCGGCGGCACGCAGCGCCTCGTCCGCGCCCTCGGCAAGGCCCGCGCGATCGACTGGATGGCGTCGGGCGAGAACCACTCGTTCGACGACGGCGCGGCGGTCGGCCTCGTCGACCGCCTCGTCGAGGCCGACTCGATCGACTCCTTCCGCGAGAAGGTCCACGCGTTCGCCCAGGAGTTCTGCCCGCCGAACCGCGCGTCGAAGGCGGTCGGCCTGATCAAGCGCGCCTGCCAGACCGGCGCCGAGATCCCCCTCGAGTCCGGCCTCGCCCTCGAGCGCGAACTCCAGCAGCAGCTCTTTCAGAGCGACGACGCGAAGGAGGGGATCGCCGCCTTCATGGAGAAGAGGAAGCCGGCGTTCCGAGGAAGGTAGGCGCTGCGCGGCTTGGAACGCGTTCGGGGACGTCTGCGCGTTCGCCACGGCGGGCGCCGGAGGAGGGACGAGCTCTCCGACCCGCTCACGTCCTCGCGCGATACGTCGGGAGTGGTCTCCGCACGGTTTCGAGTCGCGCTGCGGGGTCGCTCTCGGAGCCTCATCCCTCCTCCGGCCCCGCCTCGC
>JBICIB010000937.1:0-2637 GCA_043101415.1 Planctomycetota bacterium JB042
ACGTGGGACCACCTCCTTTCCTTACAGGGTCATGTCGGCTCTTGCCGACGTTCCGAACCGTCGCGCCGCGTCGCGCGACCCTCATCGCGGAAACCAGTCGTACGACCGGCCCCGTGTCCTCCGTCCGGGCCCGCACGCGCGAACCGTTCGGGAGAGAATGCGGCTGTCGGGCGATTAGTTCATCGGACATCCGAGGGCAAGTCCACAAGTTTCCTCGGCCCCGCTTCGGCGTGGGGCGAACCGGATGCACGGCTAACATGTTCCACCGATGAACGCTCGAACCGTCCCGCTGGCCCTCCTCCTGCTGCTCGCCGTCGCGGCGACGCTCACCCTCCGATCCCGGGTCGGGCCGAGCGAGATCGCCGGGCTCGTGCCGGTCGTCCGCGAGAGCCGCGTCCCGCTCGTGCTGCGGCTCGACGAGGCGGAACAGGCGCAGGGGTTCCCCGACGGCACCGACTGGCGGGCGCCGTTCACCGATCCGTTCCGGAACGTCGACGCCGACGGCATCCCGTTCCTGATGCCGCCCACCGGGGCGCTCGTCTTCCGCGACCTCCCCGCGCACGAGGACGCGCGCCTGACGTTCGAGGTCGGCTTCGACGGGGTGAGCGCGCCGGAGTTCGAGGGGGTCGCCGTCGACTTCGTCGTCCTCGGCGCCGCGGGGGGCGGGGGCGAGCCGCGCGAGCTGTACCGCGAACGGCTCGCGGCGACGGCCGCCCCGACGCGCGTCCGGGGAGAGGCGAGGCTCCCGGCCGAGTGGCGCGGCGGGCTCGTCGACCTGCGGCTGGAGACCGCGTGCGAGCGCGTGCTGCCGGACGCCTCGGTCCTCCCGGTCTTCGCGAGTCCGGTCCTCCGTTCGAACGGGACGAAGGTCCGGATGGAGAACGCGACGCTCCGGACCGTCCGGCTCGTCGCCGACCTCGTCGCCCGCTACGACGACGCGCGGGAGAGGCTCGAGGACGCGGACGACTGGGAGTGGGTCGCGTTCACGACCACGCGCGAACAGTGCTTCGCCGTCCGGATCGACGAGGGGGGCGACGAGCGACCGCCGATCCCGATCTCCGCGTCGGGGCGGACGCCGGCGTTCGAGACCGACGCCCGGATGCGCGCCGCGCGCGGGGGCGTCCTCCCGGCGCTCTACTTCCAGGCCGACCACGAGATCGCGCGGTACCCGATCGACGACGTCCCGCCGGCGGCGCGTCTCGACTTCTCGATCGGCGTCGACCACCGCTGCGTCGGCGTCGGGACCGCGACGTTTCGCGTGACCGCCGACGGCGAGACCGTCTTCGAGGAGCGGCTCGACCCGGGGACGCGCCCCGAACATCGCGGCTGGCTCCCCCGGTCGGTCGACCTGTCGCCGTTCGCGGGGAGATCGATCGAGCTGTCGTTCCAGGGGGAGGTCGCCGTGCGCGGGCCGCGGACGGTCGAGCTGACGGAGACGCCGCCGCTCGGAGCGCCGATCCCGTACCGGCTCGAGGTCCGCCGGGTGATGGGCGGGTTCGGTCGCCCGCGGATCGTCGAGGACGTCGTCGTGTCGCGGCGGCTCGCCGAGAAGGAGCGCCGCCCGAGCGTCGTGTTCGTGAACGTCGAGACGTTCCGCGCCGACGAGCCGTCGTGCTACGGCGGCCTCGACGGCCTGACGCCGGCGCTCGATCGGCTGGCGGCGGAGGGGACGCGGGTCGAGGAGTGCGTCACCGCCGCGCCGTGGACGTCGCCGTCGGTCGCCTCGTTCTTCACCGGCCTCCACCCGTGGTCGCACGGCGTCACTTCGTACGCGCAGAGCCGGCTCTCCGACTCGGTCGTGACGCTCGCCGAGCGCGCAGCCGCCGCCGGGGTGACGACGTTCGGGGTCTCGACGAACGACCTGATCTCGGTCGACAAGGGGTTCGACCAGGGTTTCGAGGCGTGGCTCGACGCGCCGTGGGCGAACGCGCGCCAGGTCGTGGCGACGTTCGAGGACTGGCTGGCGGACCACCGGGACTTCCAGTTCCTCGCGTACCTCCACCTGTTCGAACCGCACCACCCGCTGAACGCGCCCGGGGCCGACCTCGACCGGTACGTCCCCGACGACCTGAAGCACCTCGACCCGGAGGAGGAGCTGGCGCGCATCCAGGGGGCGCTGCTGGCCGGCGAAGCGGTGTCGCCCGACGACCCGGGCGTCCGGCTGCTGCGCGGGCTGTACCGCGGGGAGGTCCGGTACCTCGACCGGCAGCTCGAGCGGCTGGTGCGGACGCTCGAGGCGGCCGGGCTCCGGGAGCGCGTCGTCGTCGTCGTCACCGGCGACCACGGCGAGGAGTTCTGCGAGCACGGGCTGATCGGGCACGGGTCGCACCTCTACGGCGAGTCGGTCCTCGTGCCGCTCGTCTTCTGGGGCCCGGGGATCGTCCCGCGCGGGAACCTCCTCGCGGGCCCGGTCGAGAACGTCCAGCTCCACGCCACGGTCCTCGACCTGCTGGGGCTCGACGTCCCCCGGGAGGAGGTCGGCGCGCCGCTCCTCCTCGACCGCGACGGCGGGGGGGGGCGGGCGTACACGTCGACCGAGCAGGGGATCCGCGAGATCGACCTCTCCGGCGAGCGGCCGGCGATCTTCACCAAGACGATCCACGGGCTCCGGACGCGGCGGGCCTCGCTGGTCCACTC
>JBICIB010000938.1:0-9204 GCA_043101415.1 Planctomycetota bacterium JB042
ACGCTCTTCCGATCTCGCGCCGGAAGTAGTCGCCGAACTGGTACCTCGACAGCGTCTCCTCCGGGAAGTCCGGGAACGCCCGGTCGAACGCGCAGCGCCAGCGGTGCCGGACGGTGCCGTCGCTCTCCATCAACAGCGCGGTCGGGGCGTGCCCGGACGTCAGCAGGTTCAGCCCGGGCTGGACGCGCCCCTCGTCGAGGACCGTCACCCCCCGCCGCAGCGGCGCCGCCTTCGACCCGGTGAGGTAGCCGACGCCCTCGAGCTCTTCGATCTTCTCGTCGAGCGTCTTCGACCCGCCGTCCCGGGCCGGTCGGAAGCGCGCGTGCGGGGACGCCGGACCCGCGTCGCCGGGCGCCGGCGCCGAGGCCGGGTCGCCGGCCGGATCGGCGGGATCGGAAGTCCCCGCGACCGGCGCGTCGGGGGCGTCCGAGCACGCGACGGCGATCAGGACGAGGAACGGGGCGAGGCGGAGGCGCATCGGGGCGAACGTATCACATCGCCGGCCCCGTCGACGCGACCCGCGCGCCCGCCGGCGCGGCGAGGACGGACCGCGTCTCCTCCGCGCCTCCCTACATCCCGTACCGCAGCTCCAGCCCGTTGCTCGCCGCGACGCCGTTCGGGGCGGCGGGGTCGAGGACGCCGAACTGGTGGAAGAAGCGCTGGCCGACGATCCCCGGGATCAGGCCGGAGACGTCGAGGTCGAACGTCCCCTGGCCGGGCATCCCCGGCGTGCCGCCGAGCGGGACCGGGAGGACGAACAGCAGCGGGCTCGTGTGGAGGGTGAAGCCGCCGACGCCGAAGTCGGGGACGTTCGCCTCGGCGGTCCCGACGAGGAAGTACCCGACCGCGCCGCCGCGCGCGAGGCGGAGCCGGATCGCCGCGGTGGTCGACCCCGGGCGGAGCGGGCCGGACGCGCCGAGCACCGGCTTCGCACCGCCGCTCCCCGCCGTCGACGTCCCGTACTGGCGGATCACGCCGGCCTCCGGTCCGTCGAACCGCCGGAACCCGAGCCGCCGCGCGCCGAGGCCGTCCGGGTCGCCGTCGCCGTCCACGTCGGCGAAGCCGGCGACCGTGAAGCCGAGGAAGCGGCGGAACGGCTCGTACTGGAAGCCGCCGCCGAGGCCGCGGTAGGCGAGCAGCTCGTGGCCCGAGTTGAACCCGCCCGCGCGGCGCGCCGCGACGAGGTCCGGGACGCCGTCGCCGTCGACGTCGAAGTGCGCGAAGCGATCGTCGTACGACGCCTCGTTCAGGAGCTGCGCCTGCTGGACCAGCGTGCTCCCCGTGTTCCGGAACAGCCGCACCAGCCCGTTCGGCGCGACGTACACGCCGCCGACGACCAGGTCGTCGAGCCCGTCGGCGTCGAGGTCGATCCGTTGCACCCCGTTCGGATCGAACCCTCCCGACGCGGGCGTGGCGAGGGTGATCGTCGTGAACCCCGCCCCGTCGTCCCGGAGGAGCAGCAGGCGGGTCGGGCTCTGTCCCCGGACGAGGTAGTCGACGTCGCCGTCCCCCTCGAGGTCGAACGCGTCGATCGGCGCGCCGGCGAAGAGCTGGGAGGCGGTGAACTGCGCGAACCCGTTGTTCGTCCAGACGCCGCCGCTGCCGCCGATCGTGTCGAGGACGTCGAGGTCGCCGTCCGCGTCGACGTCGGCGACCGGGAGGAACCCCTCGGACCCCGCGCCCATCTCGGCGGCGGCGGCGATGCCGGCGTCGAACACGCCGCCGAGGTGGTCGCTCCGCCACGCGTGCATCTGCTTGAAGACCGGGGGCTGGAACGGGTTCACCTCCTCCAGCGCCGTGACGAGGAAGTCGAGGTCCCCCTGGCCGTCGAAGTCGCCGACGGCGCGGATCTCGCCCCAGCCGGCGCTCGTGGCCCCGGCCGGCGTCGGGAGGGCGGCGAACGTCCCGGTCCCGTCGTTGATCCGGATCGGCCCCTGGGCGAACGGACCCGCCGCGGCCGGACGCCGCACGAGGTCGAGGTCGCCGTCCCCCTCGAAGTCGAACGTCACCATCGGCGCGGCGGCGTCGCCGAACCCGAGGAGCGGCCGCGGCGAGTCCTCGATCCGTCCGGCGCCGAACACCACCGCGTTCACCGCCGCGAAGTCGGGGCGGCCGTCGCCGTCGAAGTCCGCCGGCCCGCCGCCGTCGCTGAGGGTGTCGCTCAACGGACCGCTCACCAGCTCCGCGGCGACCGCGAACGACCCGGCCTGGTTCTCGATCAGGAAGAGCGTCGGATCGCCGAACGCGGACTGCCGGCGGTTGCTCAGCAGGTCGAGGTCGCCGTCGCCGTCCCAGTCGGCGAGCCACCGCGGCCGGCCGAGGTAGGAGATCGAGTACGGCAACTCGCTCGTGGTCGCGGAGAGCGTGAAGACGCCGGGCGCGGTCTGCTCGAACGTGAGGAGCGTCATCGGGGTCGACGTCGACACCGCGAGGACGTCGTCGTCGCCGTCGCCGTCGAGGTCGCCGACGACCGGGGCGACCTGCCCGTGGCCGGCGAGCGGGAGGGGGATCTTCGGGGCGGCGGTCGGCGCGCCCGCGACCGTGGGGATCGGGATGAAGTCCGTCCCCTGGCTCTCGCCGGCGACGAGGTCGTCGACGCCGTCGCCGTTCCAGTCGACCGCGGCGAAGCCGGAGACCCCGTCGTCGCCGAACCCGGCGTCCGGCAGGAAGAGGGAGGGGCTCGGTTGGAACGCCCCGCCGACGCGGTTCCACCAGCGGATCTCGTGGTCGGAGTCGGAGGTCAGCCCCGCGTCGTGGAGCGTCGCGAACTCGGCGGTCGCGTCGCCGTCGACGTTCCCGAACGCGAGCCCGTCGAGCTGGGCGGGGAGCGGGAGGGAGATCGGTGCGCCGAACGACCCGCCCGGCTGACCCGGGTGGATCACGAGGGCGTACCCGCCGCCGACGGTGAAGCTCCGGAAGAAGACCTCCGCCACGCCGTCTCCGGTGACGTCGACCAGCGGGACGCCGAAGGGGAAGAGACCGGAGGAGGCGGGGATCGCCGTCGCCGGCCCGAGCGTGAAGCCCCCCGCGCCGTCGTTGAAGACGATCCGGAACGCATCCCACGGATACCCGGACCCTTCCACGAACCAGAGGTCCGTGTCGCCGTCCCCCTCGAAGTCGCCGACCCCGAACGTCTCTCCGGTCCCCGGCAGGGTCGGGAGCGAGCCGGTGTCGAACCAGTTCTGGGCGGCGGCGGACGGGAGCAGGCAGGCGAGGCACGCGGCGGCGAGCACGGGGCGGGCGGTCATCTCGGTCTCCTTCATCCGGCGGGGTGGAGCGGTCCGCGGCGTCTTCCGGGGGATCTCGAACGGACCGCTCTCGCGGGCCGGGCCACCTCATAAGGGGTCGCCGCCCCCGATCGACGGCCCCGTCCCGGCCGGCGGGACGTTCTCATGGGGAGCCGTCCGCTCCGGAGGTCGCCGTGCGCCCGATCCTCGCTCCCGCCCTCGTTTCGGCCGTTCTCCTCGCCGCGTCGGCCCCGTCCGCCTCGGCGCAGCACTGGTTCACCGCGCCGCGATCGTATCCCGAGATCGACTCCGGAGCGTTCGTCCTGACCGAGGACTGGGACGGCGACGGGGACGAGGACGTCGTCTGGGCGTCCGCCTCGGCGGTGCAAGTCTGGTTCGCGACCGGCGGGGAGCTCGTCCCCGGCCCGGTCACCGCCGCGCCGATCGCGGCCGACCACCGGCAGGTCCCGCCGGTCGCCGGCGACGTCGACGGCGCCGGGTTCCTCGACCTGGTCTTCGGGAAGGACGACCCGTTCCCCGCCGCGAAGCTCGTCGTCCTGCCGGGCGGTCCGGGCGGGACGTTCGGGCCGGCGATCACGATCGACCTGACCGGGCCGTCGTCGATCATCAACGGCTTCGTCCAGGCGGTCGCGCTCGGGCAGATCGACGGCGACCCCGCGCTGGAGATCGCCGAGGTGCACGACATGTCGCCCGGCCTCCAGACCGGCCAGCGGTGCGAGGTGACGTGGTGGGACTGGAACGGCGCGCAGTTCGTCCCCGGCCCGCCGCTGTCGCTGACGTCGCCGATCACCGGCGTCTTCTCCCTCGTCGCGGTCGACCCGGACCAGAACGGGGTCGACGACCTCCTCGCGGCGGGGACGTTCAAGTTCGGGTCGCCGCAGTACCTGCTGCTGCCGACGGTCGCCGGGCAGGCGACGGTCGGGACGTCGATCGTGACCGGCGGGGCGGGGCGGCTCGCGGTCGGCGCCGTCGACGGCGACGGCGACCGGGACGCGGTCGCGGGGCAGGTGGTGCTGCTCGGCGGCGCGCCGGCGGCGGCGCTCACGCTGCTGCGGGTCGCGGGCGGCGGCGTCGTCGCGACGACCTCGCCGACGGTCGCGGTCGACCAGCCCGGCGCGTTCATCGGCCGGCCCGCGCTCGGCGACTGGGACGGCGACGGCGCCCTCGACGCCGCGCTCGGGCACGAAGGGGTCTCGCTCTTCCTGAACGACGGCGCCGGGCTCTTCGCGCTCGCGGGCGAGACGGAGGCCGAGGACGTCCCCGCGTTCCACGGGCCGCCGGCGGGGATGACGGACATCGACGGCGACGGCCTCGTCGACGTGGTGATGCCGCGCGCGATCGTGTTCGGGGACGGAGCGCCGCCGAGCGATGCGCCGCTCCTCGGCGTCGGCCCGATCTCGGTCGGCGGCGGGCTCCTCGACGCGGAGGGGGACGGCGACGTCGACTACCTCCTCCGGGACGGCGTGGTCCGGAACGACGGGACCGGCCTCTTCCTCGAGGTGGCGGAGCCGCTGCCGCCGGCGCCGGCCGGCTTCTCGATCGGCGACGAGGGGGCGCGCGGCGACTTCGACGGCGACGGCTCGGTCGACGCGCTGTTCGCGTACCACCAGCACCTCGGGCCGTTCGACGTCCAGTTCGCGGGGATGGCGCTCCTCGTCGGCGACGCCTGCGGCCGCCGCACGTTCGCGGGGGCGGTCAGCACGCCGGCGGACGGCGAGATCGAAGGGACGCTCGAGGGGTCGGTGGCGGGCGTCGACCTCGACCTCGACGGCGACCTCGACGTGCCGTACGGCGGCGTCTGGAGGAACGACGGGCTGGGGGCCGCGTGGACCGTCCTCCCGCTCGCCGGGGCCGAGGACGTGCGCGCGGCGGGCGACGTCGACGGGGACGGCGACGTCGACCTCCTCACGCGCCGCGAGGACCCGGGCGGCGCGGTCCTGACCCTGCAGCGGAACCAGGGCGGGCTCGCGTTCGTCGCGGTCGACCTCGTGACCGGCGCGGCGGCGGACGCGTTCTCCGTGGCGCGCCTCGCCGACCTCGACGACGACGGCGACGTCGACGCGCTCGGCGGGGGCGGGACGGGGACGGTCACCGCGTACGTCGTCGAGAACCAGGGCTGGACGTTCCTCGCGCCGGCGACGCTCGCCGGGGTCCACGGCGTCGTCGGCCGCGTCTTCGCCGCGGACGTCGACCTCGACGGGAGGACGGACGTCGTCGCGGAGCACCGCCACCCGACGGTCGGCGGCGCGACCTGGCTCCGCGTCCACCGGCGGACGGCGGCGCTCCAGTACGACGCGGCGCGGAGCTGGAAGATCCTCGGCGTGAGCGCGTTCGGCGACATCGACGAGGACGGGGACGCCGACGTCTTCTCCAGCCGACTCGTACGGGGGCGGGCGAAGCACGGGCCCGCGGCGGGGACGATCCGTCAGTACGGCGAGGGGATCGTCGGCTCGGGCGGCCGCGCCCCGGTGCTCGGCGCGGCCGGCCCGATCGACCCGTCGACGACCGGCGCCTCGCTCCGCGTCCGGCGCGCGATCGCCGGCATGGCCGCCATCCTCTTCGTCGGGTTCGCGGAGGCGGACCTCCCGAACGCGCTCCCGGGCGGCTCGTTCCTCGTCCAGCCGCCGGTGGTCCAGGTCCCGTTCGTCGTCCCCGGCCCGGCCGGCGGCCCGTGCCTCGGCGAGCTGACCGTCGACATGACGCCGTTCGTCCCGTCGCTCGCCGGCGTGTCGCTCTTCCAGCAGCTCCTCGTCGCGGACGGCGCCGCCCCCGGCGGCGTCGCGGCGAGCAACGGGCTCGAGCTGACGTTCGGGTTCTGAGGGCCGCGCCCGGTTCGGAGACCGGAGGACCGGCGGAGCGCGGGCGGGTCGGGAGCGGCTCGCGTACGAGGGTCACGGAAAACCGCTGCGTTCTGCGATGAGAGTTCTGGTGGCCGCCGCGGACGGTCAGTGGACGAACGTCACCTCGACGGCGTGCGACGCGAATTCGATCGCTCCGGACGGTCCGTCGACGACCGCGGCGAACGTGAGGGGTGTGCCGAACAGCACCGCCGGAACCAGGCCGGGCGGCAGGGCGAGGGTCGGGCCGGCACTCCCCTGAGCGTCGAGGACACCGAGGAAGCCGCTCAGGAGGGCCGAATTCGTGATCGCGAGACCCGTCTGCGTCGCGGCGTCGATGTTGAGGGGGAGGTGGACGACGTCTCCGCGGAACGGGATGTCGGTTCCCGGGTCCGTGCCGGAGACGGAGAGCATCACGAGGTAGTTGCGGCCGGCTGAGAGCGGGCCGGCTTCGAGCGCCATCGGCACGCTCCCGCCGTTCGCGATCGACACCGTGCGGGGCGCCAGCGCTCGGAGAGTCCGATGGCCGTACACCATCACTCTCCCGCCGGTGGCATCGAACCGCTGGCTGACGAACACCTCGGCGAAGCCGTCATGATCCAGGTCCCGAACGGCGACGTCGGCTCCATAGTACGCCTTGGGGAGGTCTCCCTCACCGACGAGCTGCGTCGTCGCATGGTCCGGTCCGAAGAAGATCCAGGCACGGCCGGCGTCGTTGAGCAGACCGGAGACGTCGTCGACCATGGCCGAGACCACGATGTCCGGAAAGCCGTCCCGATCCACGTCGCCGATGTCCATCCCGATACCGAAGAGCGCGTTCGTCTGCCCACTCGGGTTGTTCAGGACAGTATGCGTGGCGTATAAGGGGCCGTCGAAGATGACCACAGCGCCCTTCGACGCGGAGGTGGCCACGACGAGGTCGCCAACACCGTCCAGGTCCATGTCTTCGAATCGCATGACGCCGGGACCGAACAACGCGGGCGACGGTGCGGTGTAGCTCTCCGTGAACGAGCTACCGTGCAGCCATGTGACGTTGCTCGGCACAGGCCAGTACTGATTCGTGGCGATGTCGGCCATTCCGTCGCCATTCCGGTCGGCGACAACGATGTAACCGCCGAACTGCTCTTGTGCGCCGGAGCCGGTGATCGTCACCACAGGAGCGGACTGTAGGGCGAGTCCCGAGAAGACGTCGATGCGACCCGGCGCAAAGAGCTGAGGTGGGTTCCACTTGGGTGATCCGACCACGACGTCCGGAACCCCGTCGCCCGTGACGTCCGCGATGGCACCAGAGGCTCCGAAGAACGGCGTGGGGCTGAGCCCGAAATTGGGTGTCGCGAGCTCGATGGTCGACTGGAAACCCGGCCCCCGGCTGACGAACGCCTTACCCGCGCCCTCGGCCGTCCCGCCGTTCTTCGACTGCTGAGCGCCGGCGAGCAGGTCGTCGGCCCCGTCGCCGTCGATGTCGCCGAGAACCCACACGCCGAATCCGAAGAGGTCACCTGGGACGAGTCCGGGAACGTTCACCTTCACGGCGGACAGGAAATCCGGACCGTACATGACCCATCCCTGGCCCATGTAGTTCAAGGCGATCGCATCCGAAGCGGCGAGGTCGAAGTGCCCATCGCCGTTCGCGTCGCCGACCGCCAACCTCTCACCGAACTCCGACCCGAAGACCGGTCCCGGGTGCGGAATGGTCTGTAGCTTCTCGAGCGTCACCTGGGCCGTGCTCGCACCGTGCGTGAGCAGCCAGCCGGTCAGCGTGGCGATGATTCTCGTCGAATGGCTCATGGCCGCACCACGATCTTCTTGGTCGAGAGCCCGCCAGAGGAGACGGCGAAGTTCCATGGCCGGTTTGGGTGCTGGTAGCCCTCACCGACGATCGGACGTCGGTTCGGATCGTCCGAGCCGTCGACGTTCGTTGCGGGCAGGAACTCGACCGTAGCACCTCCCGAGGGAAACTGACCGTTCTGGTTCGCTCCCTGGTTGTAATCCTGTTCCCAGTTGTTCGGAGGCTGGACGATCGGCGTCTTGTACGTCCAAGTGTTGGCCACAGCGTGGATCGTCTGGTCATTGTTGGTGAACATGCACACGTACGTCACCCGGTATGAATCCGCGGCTGGCCACGGTGCCGTGGTATCGACCGTGAAGACATTCCCGCCACGATTCGCGCTGTAATCCCGACCGAAGTCGAGTTCGACGGCCGTGCCACTGAATGCCCAGAACGACGTCTGGTTCCGGTCGAAGTCCGTCTCCCGCACTTCCAGTCTTCCCGAGCCCGATCCGGGTCGGTAGCCGATCCCCACGGTGGAGAGGACGTTGTTGACGCCGCCCTCCGTCGTGGGGTTCAACCGTTCGTTGAGCTGGATCAAGCAGTCCGTCACTTCGATGTCGTTGGCGAACGCTTCGATGCCGGACTCGTTGTCACGAATCGTGCAGCTCTCGATCCGCATCGTGGTCTGGTTCATCGTCCCCTGCTGGCCGCCTTCGATGCCGTCGTGGTTCTCCTCGGAGATACAGTTGAGGATCTCCACCTCAAGGCTCGGGTGGCCACCGACGACGATCCCGCCGTGCCCGAGGTCGGTCGATAGTCCAACCGGCCGTGTGGGACCGTGTTCGGACACCACGCAACCAGAGATGAGCACGGGCCGCACGCCGCCAGGATCCGAAGTTCCCTCCAGATCCTCGATGTAGATGCCCCAGTAGTTGTCATCGACCTGGCAGTCGAGGATGCGCAACGCATGGCTCCCGTTCCCTGGTACAACCGAGCGGGCATGAATGCCGATGATCTGATTCTCTGCAAGCGCGGTCGTGGCAGCGAGGTCGCCCGAGGTCATGCTCTTGTCGTATGTTGGGCTCTCGATCCGGAGGTTCTTGATCGTCCACCCATTTCCCGCACCTACGATGGCGGCCCATGGCCGCTGCGTACTGGGCCAGTTTGGGTTCCAACTCGTGGCGGAGAATCCGTCCGCGGTCAGCACCGGCTTCGTGGCGCCGCGTCCCTGGAGAGTCAGGTCTTGGGCCCCGATAGGCGAGATGAGCGGAAACGACTCTCCATTGTTGACGTCGTACGTACCGGAATCGAGGATGAGGATCGTATCACTAGAAACGGCAACGCTGAG
>JBICIB010000939.1:0-3415 GCA_043101415.1 Planctomycetota bacterium JB042
TCTCGGTCGCGCTCGAGGCCGCCCGCAGGCGGAACGAGCCGCTCGAGCACCTCCTCCTCTCCGGCCTCCCCGGTCTCGGGAAGACGACGCTCGCCCACATCGTCGCCGGCGAGCTCGGCGTCGACCTGAAGGTCACCTCCGGTCCGGCGCTCGAGAAGACCGGCGACCTCGTCGGCATGCTCACCTCGCTGAAGCACGGCGACGTCCTGTTCATCGACGAGATCCACCGCCTCCCGCGCGTGGTCGAGGAGTACCTCTATCCCGCCATGGAGGACCTCGCGCTCGACATCGTCATCGACCAGGGCCCCGCCGCCCGTTCGGTCCGCCTCAGCCTCGAGCGGTTCACCCTGATCGGCGCGACGACCCGGGAGGGGCTCCTGACCGCGCCGTTCCGGTCGCGCTTCGGCCTGCTCGAGAAGCTCGAGCCGTACCCGACCGACGACCTCGTCCGCATCCTGGCCCGCGCCGCGTCGCTCCTCGGCCTCGAGATCGACGACGACGCCCTCGCGCTCGTCGCCTCGCGCGCCCGGGGGACGCCGCGCATCGCCAACCGGCTCCTGAGGCGGGTCCGCGACCTCGCCGAGGTCCGCGGCGCCCCGCTCGTCACCGCGCCGATCGCGGAAGAAGCCCTCGAACAGCTCGGGATCGACCAGGCCGGCCTGGAGGAGACCGACCGGAAGGTCCTCCGCTGCCTCCACGACCAGGGCGGCGGACCGATCGGCCTGAAGACGATCGCCGCCGCCGTCGGCGAGTCCGAGGACACCCTCGAGACGGTGTACGAGCCGTACCTGATCGTGCTCGGCTTCGTGCGGAAGACGCCGCGCGGTCGCCAGATCTCCGCCCGAGGACTGCTCCACCTCGGGGTCGAGGTCGGCGACGGCGGAGGCCAGTCGAGCCTCTTCTGAATGGCCGACCCCGATCGCGCGACCCGCGTGCTGGTCCCCCTCGCGGGCCTCGGTCTCCTGACCCTCTTCCTGGTCGTCGACGCCGAGCTCGGCCAGCCGGCGCCCGCCGCCGCCCGGGAGCGCGTCCCGGACGGTCTCGCTCGGCCCTCGCCCGGAGACGGCCTGAACCTCCCCGGCCCCCCGACGGTGACCGTGCGGCTCGTCGGCGCGCTCGGGCGCCGCACCCGGTTCACGTGCGGCGTGGACGGACCGTACCGGCTGGTCGAGGGCGCGCACGACGAGGCGAGCGCCGGCCGCGACGCGCTCGCCGCCGGCGACGGTCTCTCGGCGGCGACGGTCGGCGCGGCGGACGGCCGCGTGACGCTGAACGGGGTCCCGCTCGCCCGGACGCTGACGCTCGTCCCCGAGCGGGGAGCGACCGTCGAGGTCGGCGACCGCCGGTACCGGGGCACGCTCGTCCTGGAGGCCGGCGACGACGGCCGGGTCGTCGCCTCGAATCGGGTCGACCTCGAGGAGTACGTCGCCGGGGTGCTGTTCGCCGAGATGCCGGAGCGCTTCGAGACCGCCGCCCACCGCGCCCAGACCGTGTCGGTCCGGACGTACGCGCTCGCCCGGACGCTCTCGGGGAAGGGCCTGCGGGACGACCAGGGATCGCAGGTGTACGCCGGGGTCGCCCGGGAGACCGAAGAGGGACGGCGCATCGTCCGCTCGACGCGCGGCGAGGTGCTCACCTGGGAGGGCCGCGTCTTCTCCGCCTACTTCCACTCGACCTGCGGAGGCCGCACGTCGTCCGCCCGGGACGTGTTCGGTCCGGACGCGCCGCCGCCGATCTCCGCGTCCGTCGAGTGCGGCGGCTGCGACGGCACGCGCTGGTCGCGCTGGCGGCGCGTGCTCCGGGGCGAGGACCTGGCGCGCCTCTACCACGGTTCGTTCGGCTCGACCCTCACCGCGCGCGTCGAGCGGACCGACGCGAGCGGCCGCGTCCTGTCGCTCGAGGTCCGGGACGCGGCCGGAGAGGTCATCGACCGTCCGGTCGCCGACCGCTTCCGGAACGACTACAACCGCGGTCGCCCGCTCGACGAGTCGCTCCTCTCCGCGTGGTTCCGGCTCCGGCCCGGCGGCGACGGCGCGACCCTCGCCGAGGGACGGGGGTTCGGCCACGGCGTCGGTCTCTGCCAGTACGGCGCGGACGGACTCGCCGAGCGCGGCGCGGACCACCGCCGGATCCTGGCGACCTACTACCCCGGGTCGCGACTCGAACGCGCCTACGACTGAGCGCCGGAGACGGCGAAGGCCCCGCTCGGATTCCTCCGACCGGGGCCTCGTCGTTCCGGGCTCGCGCCGGGCCCGTCGGACCCGACGCGGTCGATCACTGGTCGAAGTACGGCGCCAGCAGACCGACGACCGGCACGTTCTCGATGGTGTTCAGCTTGAGCACGCTGCTGGTCGGCGAGTACACCTCGACCCGGTCGTCGCCCGGGAAGCTGATGTACATCCGGTCCGGGGTGACCGTCGCGGCCCCCCCGCGCACGTGGCTCTTGTTGCTCGGGACGCCGGCGGACACGAAGCCGCCGTTGTTCGTCTGGGCCCCGGCCGGGATCGGCGAGAAGAAGTTCGTGGCGTTGAAGTCGTTCAGCGCGATGTCGTACGGGATCTGGTCCTGCCCGCCGAAGTTCAGCTGGGCCAGCGGCGCCAGCGGACCGCCGTAGGTGCCGACCACCTCGAAGCGACGCTGGAGGATGCCCGGCGCGTTCAGCACGGAGGACGGCAGCGGCACCGGCGGGAACGAGCCCGCGCCCGGGAGCTGGCTGGTCCAGCAGACCCGCGTGACCATCGCCAGCCCGGTCTCCGCGTCGCGGTGCGTCGCGTAGACGCCGCCCGGCAGGCCGGCGATCGATCCCGTGAACGTCCCCGGGTCGTACGCGACGTTCCGCATGTCGACGAGCGGCTTCGGGAGGTTCGCGGCCCAGCGGATCGCGTCCGCGCCGACCCCGGTCGCACCCGCGGGGCCCGACTCGTAGATCAGGATGTCGTTGTTCCCCTGGTTGATGATGTAACCCTGGTAGTTCGACGACGCGTATCCCGTCGCGAAGTGGCGCTGGGTCACATGCACCTGCCACGGCCGGTTCACCGAGTCGCTCAGCGTCTTCCGGATCGACTGCGTCACCGGGTTGAAGATCGAGACGCTGTTCCCGAGGAAGTTGCTGACGAAGACGTCCTCCCCCTCCGGCTGGACGGAGACGTCGCGCGGTCCGGACCCGACCTTCACCCGGTTGACCTCTTGGTTGTAGGTCGCGGAGTAGGTGTCGGTGTCGACGATCGAGAGCGAGTCGTCCCCGAAGTTCGACACGTACAGCGTCCGGAGGTCGGGCGAGAGACCGAGCCCCTCGGGGTCCGGCGTCTCGATGGTCTGGATGACCTGGAAGTTGTTCGAGTTCAGGACCTGCACCACCCCCTGGTCGCGGTCGGCGACGTAGAGGAAGTTGCCGATCTGCTGGCGCGCCGAGAAC
>JBICIB010000940.1:0-7063 GCA_043101415.1 Planctomycetota bacterium JB042
TCGGCCGGCGCGGGGTGCTGCTGACCGGGAAGGCCGCGAACGTCCCGGGCGAGCGGCCGGACGGCGTGATCGCCCGAGACTACGCGCCGTTCTCGCTCCTCCTGCCGCGCGGCGCGGCGACCGTCCACCATGGCGGCATCGGATCGACCTCGCAGGCGCTCCGGGCCGGCCGCCCGAGCGTCGTCGTCCCCCACGCGCACGATCAGTTCAACAACGCCGTCCACGCGGTCCGGCTCGGCGTCGCGGCGATGGTCCGGCGCGGCCGGCTCGACGTCGACCGTCTCGTCCGGGCGCTCCGAGCGGTCCTCGACGACCCCGCGGTCGCGGCTCGGGCGGCGACGCTCGGGGAGCGGCTCCGTTCCGAGCCGTCGGGCGCGGAGGTGGCGGCCGACCTCCTCGAGGCGCGGGCGCGCGGCGCGGTCACTCCGCCAGGAGCCGCTCCACCAACCGCTCGAGTTCGCTGACCAGCGCGCCGTGGTCCTCGCCGGTCGCGGGCCCGGACCAGCCGGAGTGGATCTTCCGCACCAGTCCGTCCCGACCGACGAAGATCGTCGTCGGGTACGCGACGATCCGGGTCAGGTCGGGGAGCCGTTCCGCCGCTCGCCGCTTGTCGCTCGGACCGGCGAGCGCGAGCGGATAGTCGACGCCGTGGCGTCGCGCGTACCGCCGGATCATCTCCTCGTCCCGCGCGCGGTCGCCCGAGAACTCGAACGCCAGGCCGACCAGCTCGAGGCCGCGCCCGGCGTACCGGCGATGCCAGCGGGCGAGGAGCGGCGCCTCGTCGTGACAGTTCGGGCACCACGACCCGAACAGGTTCACGACGACGACCTTCCCGTCGAACCGCGGGTCGTCGTGGCGGAGCGGCTCGCCGTCGAGGGTGTCGACCGCGAACCGCAGCCGCCCGGTCGGGTTCGTCAGCGCGACGGCCGACCACGGGTCCGGGACCGCGGACGCGCCCGCCGGGTCCGGTCGCCGCGCGGTCCAGGTCGCGTGGTACGTGTCGCGCGACCAGAAGTCCCCCGCGAGCGTGCCGTCCTCGGTCCTCCGCGCGTCGAACAGGAACGCGTGCCCGCCGTCGAAGCACGAGAGACGCAGCCGGTCGCCGGTGACGTCGCCCGCGAGGTAGCGGTAGTCGCCGGTCGCCGTCCGGAACGTCCCGGTCACGTCCGCTCCGTCGACCGCGAACGTCGCCCGCGCCGGCGTCGTCCCGGCCGCGTCGACGAAGACGACGTCCCACGCTCCGGCGACGTCGGCGGCCGGCCGGTCGGACGGGAGCGGCGCGAACCGGCGCCGGTCGCCGCGGACCGCCGTGAACGGCAGGCTCGACGAGCCGCCGGGGATCGTCTTCCGCCAGCGACCGCGGAGCGTCCGGCCGTCGTCGGCGAGGACGGCGTCGAGCTCCGAGTCGAACCAGTCGATCGCGAACCGGACGCCGGGCTCGCCCTCGGGCGAGACGCGGACGGCGACCGACGACATCGGGATCCGCTCGGGGCCGTTCACGACGACGGCGTCCGGACCGTCCTCGCCGGGCGCGACCTCGATCGTGAACGGGAGCTCGCCGCCGGGGGACCGGAGGACGGCCCGCCACGGCCCGGCGAGGTCGGTCTCGGCGGCGGCGACCGCGGGCGCGAGGAGGGCGAGCAGGAGGGCGAACGTCATCGAAGGAGGATAGCGTGAGCCGCTCAGAGCGCGCGGAACATCACGTACGCGTCGACGTCGTCCCCGGCCTCGCGTCGGAAGACGCGCGGGAGCGTGCCGACGACCTCGAAGCCGAGGTCCTTCCAGAGCCGCACCGCCGGCCGGTTCGTCGCGACGACCATGTTGAACTGCATCGCCCGGTACCCGAGCCTCCGCGCCGTGGTCAGCGAGTCCTCCGCGAGGCGGCGCCCGAGGCCGCGCCCCCGGGCGCGCTCGGCGACCATGTAGCCGGCGTTCGCCACGTGCGCCCCCCGATCCGGTTGGTTCGGCTTCACGACGTACGTCCCGACGACGTCGCCGTCCCCCTCCTCGGCCACGAAGACCGCCGCCCCCTCGCCGAACCAGTAGGAGAGGACGCGCTCGACGCTCCGGTACACGAACGCGTCCCCGGCCCGCACGACCTCGGCCGCCATCGCCGCGATCTCCTCCCGGTCGTCGTCGCGCGCTCCTCGAATCGTCGGCGGTCCCATCGCCCGGATCGTATCCCGGATTCCGCCTGCGATCCCGGTTCCCGCTCCCCTCCCGGAGTCTGCGCCACGGGTCGTCGAGATGCCGGGCGAACGGATCGCGCCCGAGATCGAGGCGCCCGGAGGAGACCCATCGACGTCACGACACTTCTCTCGGCCGCTCGCGCCGGCGACCCGGAGGCCGGACCGAGGCTGCTCGAGCTCCTGTACGGCGACCTGCGCCGCCTCGCCCACCGGCGACTGGCCGGAGCGGCCACGCCGACCCTCCAGACGACCGGCCTGGTGCACGACGCGTGGTTCCGGCTCGCGGGGGGACGCGGCCTCGAGGCGGAGGACCGGAGCGAGTTCCTGAGGTTCGCGGCGTGCGCCATGCGCAGCCTCGTCGTCGACCACGCCCGGCGGCGCTCGGCCGAGAAGCGCGGCGGCGGCCGGGTCGCGATCGCGATCGACGCGGAACTCGCGGCGTGGGAGGAGAGAGGCGTCGACGTCCTGTCGCTGCACGACTGCCTCGGCCGGCTCGAGCAGCGGGACCCGCAGCTCGCGCGCGTGGTCGAGCTCCGCTTCTTCGCCGGCCTCACCACCGACGAGACCGGCGACGCGCTCGGCCTCTCGAGGCGTCAGGTCCAGCACGCCTGGCGGCTCGCCCGGAGCTGGCTGCACCGCGAGCTCTCCCGGGCCGGCTGAGCGGAGGGTCGGTCGCTCGGGCGACGGCCTCCGGCGAGGCGGAGCGGTCCGCGGAGCGACGCGGACAGGGACGCGCCGTCGAAGTAGACTCGCGCCCGCGAGAAGAAGACCTCGACCGAGGAGGAATCACGATGAGGGTGCGCTGGAACGGAACGATCGGACGGCTCGCGTGCGTGGTCGCGCTCGCGGGCGCGGCGGGGGACTCGGCCTCGGCGGCCGTGCTGCGGGTCGGGAACGGGCACCCGTACTCGCAGATCTCCACGGCGGTCACGGCGGCCCAGGACGGCGACACCGTCCTCGTCGACGGCGGGTGGTACGGCTCGTTCGTCGTCAGCGGGAAGAGCCTGACGATCGTCGCCGAGCAGGGACAGACCGTCTCGATCAGCTACTTCGGCATCTTCCCGCTCCGCGCGACCGTGCAGGGACTCCTGCCCCACCATCGCGTGGTGATCCGCGGGATCGACGGCGCGTTCCACCTGTTCAACAACGCCGGCACGGTCCGTCTCGAGGACTGCACGATCGTCGGCAAGCCGGGCGACTGCGCGTCTGTCGACTGCATCCCCCCGACCGCCGGCGTCGAGGCGATCACCTCGGCCTCGGTCGCGATCACGCGCTGCACGCTCGTGGGAGGCGCCGCCAACAGCAACACGGTCCCGCCGTTCAACCATTGCGTCGGCGGCGGTCCCGGCCTGAAGGTCTTCGCGTCGACGGTCGTGATGTACGACTCGAGCGTGAGCGGAGGTTCGCCGGCCGGGTCGTGCCCCGGCGGGGTCCCGATCGACCTGCTGTCCGGGACCGTCCTCCAGGGCCTCGCCCCGCAGCACCGGTTCGAGGCGACGTCGCCGCTCCGGACGGCGCAGCTCGGCTCGCTCGACTTCGAGGGACTCCCCGGCGACCTCCCGATCCTGCTGATCTCCGCGTGGACCGACCTCGTCGACGCACCTCAGTACCAGGGCGTGCTCCTCGTCGGACCGATCACCGGCGTCGCCGTCCTCGGCGCGCTCCCGGCGTCGGGGAAGACGTCGCTCCCGCTGTTCGTCGGGAACCTCCCGCCGGCCGGGGTCCAGGCGCTCGACCTGCATCTCCAGACGGGGTACGCGACCGGCGGCGGCTTCGTCCTCGCCGAGCCGTCGATCGTGACGCTGCTCGATCCGTCGCTCTGACGCGCGGAGTCGGCCGGACCGGGCTCCACCGACCCGGTCCGGGCCCCGGTCTCGGGTACCATGGGGGGAGATCGACCGAAGCGAAGGAGGTCCTCATGTCCGAGCAGCCGGCTGCCGAACGCACCGCCGAGAAGGTCTCGAACCCGGTCGAGACCCTGGCCGACGTCCTGAAATCGCTCCACGGCAAGGTCGTCACCATGGTGAACCCCGAGTCGCTCGAGGACGCCCCGATGGGGTACCAACTCACGACCGGGTTCTACCGGGCCAAGATCCTCGGGGTCACCGACCAGCTCCTCACGGTGGCGACGGAGCTCGTCCACAAGGGGCGCGAGGGGACGAAGGAGCCGGTGAAGCAGTTCATCCCGCTCGCCCGCATCAAACGGATCAGCTTCGCGAAGTCGGACATCCTCGTCCACATCTGAGCCCACGACCTCGCGCACGGCGACCCGGCCCGCCCCCTCCCGCGAACCGGTCGCCGCGTCGCTCGTCATTCGTCGAGCCGGGCGCTCGCCTCGCCGTAGAACGCCCAGACCTCGGCGTCGGTCCCGGCGATCGCGTGCGGGGCGGGCTCGTTCGCGTACATCTCCCCGAGGGACCGCGAGAGCCCGGCGTCGCCGCCGGTGAACTCGCGCACCAGCGCCCGCCCCCGTCGGACGACCTCCCGCACCTCCGGGTCGTCCGGCGCCTTCCCGGCGTCGATCGCCTCCCGGAGGGCGGCGAAGATCGCCGACCACTCCTCCTGCACCGCCCGGATCCGCTCCTCGCCGACCGCGGCGCGGCGCTCCTCGAGCCGCCTCCGCTGCTCCTCGTCGAAGTACTTCTCGTGCATCTCGATCACCTCCAGCGTCTCGATCAACCGATCGACGGACGGCCGCGACTCGCGCGACAGCCGCTCCCTCACCCGGTCGAGGCGCTCGGCGACGCGCGCCGCCGCGGCGAGCCGTTCGCGCACCGCGGCCGCGTGCCGGTCGAGCACCTCCGTCAGCGTCACCGCTCCGTCGAGGCACGTCCCGATCTCCTGCAGGGACAGCCCGAGCTGCTTCAGCGCCCGGATCTTCAGCAGTCGTTCGAGGTCCTCGGCCGTGTAGAGGCGGTGGCTCCCCGGGGAGTGGAGCGACGGGACGAGCAGTCCGAGGTCGTGGTAGTGGTGCAGCGTCCGCACCGAGATCCCCGTCCTCTTCGCGAGCTCGCCGATCCGCAGTTCGCGGCGGTCCATCGTCCGGTCCTCCTCGGCAGCGACGGGAGCAGTCTCCGCCCTCACGCGACGTGAGGTTCAAGCGGTTTCCCGGCAGAAACTCGAGACCGCGCCGATAGCCTGCCCGGTGATGACCGCCGACGCGACCCCTCTCGCCCCGCCCGTGTTCATCGT
The DNA here is from genome assembly GCA_043101415.1 of Planctomycetota bacterium JB042. GTDB lineage: Bacteria > Planctomycetota > B15-G4 > B15-G4 > JADJEK01 > JAUIEL01. The sequence continues at coordinate 5,382 of JBICIB010000940.1, forward strand.
CGGCTGCGGCCACAGCGGCACGACGCTCCTGCTGGCGATGCTGAGCGCACATCCCCGCGTCCACGGCGTCCCGTACGAGAGCAAGCTGTTCCAGCGCGACCCGGCCGAGCGCCCGGACCTCGTGGCCCGGTTCGAGGCGGAGACGCGGGCGGCGGGGAAGGCGCGCTGGCTCGAGAAGACCCCCCGTCACATCCTCCATCTCGACGAGCTCTTCGGGTCGTTCCCCGCGGCGCGCGTGGTCCTGATGATGCGGGACGGACGCGACGTCGCCTGTTCCATCCGCGACCGGACCGGGGACCTCGACGAGGGGATCCGGCGCTGGGTCGACGACAACGCCGCCGCCGACCCGTTCCGCGACCACGACGGCGTCCTCGTCCTGAACTACGAGGAGCTGGTGGCCGACCCCGAGGCCGCGCTCCGGCGGGTGACGGACCACCTCGGCGAGCCGTTCGAGCCGGCGATGCTCGCGCACCACCGGAGCGACTTCCGGTTCTACGGCGGCGTGAACAACATGGAGAAGTTCAAGGAGACGATCGACCGGCTCGAGGAGCCGCCTCCGTCGGTCTCCGGCGCGAACCACCGCCTCTACCGGAGCTGGCAGGCGCGCCAGCCGCTGTTCGACGGGAGGGGGCGCTGGCGCGAGAAGATGGCGCCCGAGGAGGTCGAGCGGTTCCTCGAGCGGGCGCGCGACCCGCTGGTCCGGTACGGGTACGACCCGGACGCCTGACCGACGTCGCCCCCCGTCCGCTACTCCTCCCGCGTCAGCACCAACCCCCTCACGTCGCCGGCGAATCGCTCGGCGATCCGCGTCGGGCGGAGCGTCACTTCGTGCGTCCCGCGGTCGAGCTCGACCACCCCCGCCTCGACCGCGACGAACCGGTCGCGCCCGCCGGTCGCCGGGGTCGTCCCCTCGAACGTCCGTCCCGCGACCTCGAGCGCCCACGCCGACCCCGCCTCGTGGTCCGGCGACCCCCACTCGACCGCGACCCGGAACGTCCCGCGGCGCGCGACCCGGACCGTCCAGACGAGCGCCGTCGCCTCGTCGCTCCACCACTCGACCGCGCCCTCGCCGCGGACCGCGTCCTCGCCGTCGATCCGGGCGGAGGGGCCGGGGACGGCCGTCGCCTCGCCCGCGACGTCGGAGAGGGCCCACACCGCCGGCGGCGCCTCGAGATCGACCTCGACCGTCGTCGTGAGCGACGGGAGGAGCGGCGCCGGCGGGAGGTCGCCGTACGCCGCGCGGATGCGCCAGACGCCGAACGCGTCCCGCCAGTCGGCCGGGCGCGCCGGGATCTCCAGCCGCCCCGCCTCGACCGGCACCGGCGGCGGCGGCGCGGCCTCGAAGATCGCGTCGACCATGTTCTCGATCGACGGCACCGGCACGTGCATGTGCCCGGACATCGGCACGTTCCCCCAGACGCCGAACCCGCCGCGCCGGACCTTGTCGACGAGCTGCGCCCGCGTCGCGGCCTCGGCCGACGTCCACGCGTCCGCGTACCGCTCGGCGATCGCGCCGAACGACGGCCCCGAGGACGCGAGCGTCGGGTGGTGACACGACGCGCAGCCGTTCTCGGCGAGGAGGCGGGTCCCGAGGTGGCGGGGATCGAAGCCGGGGACGAGCGGCACCGGCGCCGCCGCGTCGTCCGGCGGACCGTCCTCGAGGTACTCCGCGGTCACCGTCA